>DAOWLV010000017.1 GCA_030643455.1 Candidatus Krumholzibacteriia bacterium
ATCGGCCGGTTGGCTCCCAATGCGGTTTCTCGGTTTCAGTTTTCCCTCGCCTCGACTGCAATCGGTCTTCTCTTTGGGTTGGTCCTGCTGGTTCTCCTGCTTTCCTCTGCCCCGGCCCGGGCTGACGGTGGCGCCACCATGACCGTGACCGCCGACTGGCTCCGGTTCTTCTGCGGCGAATCCATGGACGTGACCTACCGTTACATTCCGGACGAGGTGGACACCCCCCTGTTGCGCGGCTACTCGGTCCGGGTCGTCGCCCCCAACGGGCTGACCTTCGACCAGGGCGACATCCTGGTGAACTCCCCCTTGGCCGGGGTCTTCGACACATTCATGATCATCGAGAACGGGGTGGGAGATTATACCATCGACTTCACCTTCCTGGAACCAGGTGTGGGGTTGTCTTCCCCCGGCGTTCTGTTCATCATCACCTACCGGGATGAGGGAATCCACATTCCGACCCAGGTCGGCATCGAGAGCGGCCTGTTCCGGACACCCGAGAACCAGGACATCGTCGTGGACATCACAGACACGGCCCCCTTGGCCGTGGTGTGTCTGGCCCCCTTGCCTCCGACCCTCGATCCGGAACCCGAATTCACCCCCGGCACCACCAACACCCTCAGCTGGAGCGACGAATCGGATGCCGGAGCGGTTGAATACAACGTCATGATGAGCACCGATGCCGGGTTCTCCGTCATCGAGGACGAAAGCGGTTGGATCACCGGCTTGAGCCACGAATTCGGCGGCCTGAGCCACGACCAGCAGTACTTCTTCATGGTCCATTCCCGCAATTTCACCGAATTGGTTTCCAACGATTCAAACGTCGAAACCACCCTTCAGGATGGCGTACCTCCGACGACCAGTGCCGACCCGCTCGATGTCACCCAGGTCCTGGTGGATTTCGAGATCGCCTTCCAGGCCGACGATGCCCTCAGCGGGTTCGATCAGCTCGAACTTTTCTACCGGCATGACGGAGGCGCCTGGTCCGGTTTCGGCGACTTTGCCACCAGCCCCATCGACTTCACCGCCTCGAGTGGGGACGGTCTCTACGAGTTCTACACCATCGGAACAGACGTTGCCGGCAACGTGGAAACCGCGCCGGGCAGCCCCCAGGCCTCCACCACCCTGGACACATCCCAACCCTATGGTTCATTCGTCATCAACGGCGGTGCCGAAGCCACGAACAACAACAACGTGATCCTGAATATCTCGGTCATCCGGGCCGTTTTCATGCGCTTCAGCAACAACGGAACAAACTGGCCCCAGGGCTGGGTCCCGGTGGATAGCGAGCATGCCTGGACCTTCAACCCCACCGAGGAAATCCATACCGTCTACGGTGAATTCCGGGACGCCGCGGCGCACGTTCTGCAGGCTTCCGACGAAATCGAATACGACATCACTCCTCCGGGTGGCGTCAGTTTTCCGGCAGCCTTGCCCCGCCACGAAGGGCCCGTGCTGTTCTGGACCAATCCCGCCGACTCCGATTTCCACAGCGTGGAGGTTTGGCGGGGGCTTCTCCATGACGGCTCGCAC
This sequence comes from Candidatus Krumholzibacteriia bacterium, assembly GCA_030643455.1. Classification (GTDB taxonomy): domain Bacteria; phylum Krumholzibacteriota; class Krumholzibacteriia; order LZORAL124-64-63; family LZORAL124-64-63; genus JAGLCY01. The sequence continues at coordinate 1,534 of DAOWLV010000017.1, forward strand.
AATTCCACCTATCCGTCCTACACCGCCAGCACGATTCCCACGCCGCCGGTCGATCGCGCCGCCGCCCTGGCCAGCCCTGAATGGGAACTGGCGGGTCGTGCCGAAATCTCGGCCAACGCCTTCATCGATCTGGTAGTCCCTCGGGGTATCTACTACTACGAGCTCTTCGCCACCGACGCGGCCAACAACTACAGCGTGCCCAGTGGTGTGCTGACCCGGGCCACCAATTACAAGCTCGGCGATGTCGCCCAGCCCTACGACGGCCTGGTCCAGATCGAGGACCTCACGATCCTGGGGGCCGCGTTTGGCGTGTCCATCCCCCATCCGCTCTACTTTGATGAGGCTGACGTGGGGCCAACGGATAACGACACAGGCTCCGGCATTCCCCTACCGGACGGTATCGTCGATTTCGATGACATGATGATTTTCGCGATGAACTATTCGCCTGCCGCCAAGAGTCTGGCCGGTGACACGAGTTCCCCTGGAGGAACTCACACGGTATCGGTGGACTGGCGTCCGACCGGTGACCATACCTGGACCCTCGAACTCGTCGCCCCCTGCCCCGTTCTCAAGGGAGTGAGCCTCAGGGCGGCTCTGCCGGACGGCATGGTCCCCGTGGTGACCGCAGGCGATGCCGTCACCTCCCAGGCTGACCCGTTTTTCCTGAAGAACATCGACCGCCATGGCCTCGAAGCGGGCCTGGTGATCCTGGGCTCGGGCCGTGGCATGACCGCCACGGGCGCCCTGTTGACCGTGGAACTTCCCACGGGAGTTGATCCGGCAACACTGGACCTCCTGATGGACATCGAGAGAATCAACCTGGATTTGCGTGACGTGAACAACAATCCCCTCGAATACGATCTCCAGGGGAAAAGCGGCGCCGTTCTTCCGGCCGCCTTCCACCTGGGCGAGGCCTATCCGAATCCCTTCAATCCGTCCACGACCATCAGGTTCAGCCTGCCGGGCGAACTGGCGGTTCGCCTGGAGATCTACGGGTTGGATGGTCGTCGCGTGGCCACCCTGGTAGATGAAACCCTGGGCGCCGGCCCCCATGAAGCTGTCTGGCTGGGCCGGGATGACACGGGTCGTCAGGTCGCTTCTGGTGTATATTTTTCCAAACTTCTGGCCGGCTCGCAAAGTCAGGTCCGTAAAATGACCCTCATGAAGTAGGTTGAACGGTGAATAGAAAAATCAAATACCCTCTCGGTGTGGTGGTCGCCCTGATCCTGATGTTGTCCGTGAGCGCGGCCTCGGCCCAGATCGCCCTTCGCTTCGCTCCGCCTGACACGACCATCGAACCGGGTTCCACGGCCCGTATCTCGGTCATGCTGGATGATGCCGTCTATTTCCGCACCATCGAACTGACCGTGACCTACGATGCCAGCCTGATAAGCACCGTCAGCGGTGGGCAGGGCACCCTGTTCAGCGACAGCGACTTCCTCGTCTGGGAAGGCTTCGAGGAAAACATGCCCGGCCAGTGGCACGGGTTCGCCGTCATCATGGGGGCGACCGACTCCCTGTCCGGTCCCGGCGAGTTGTTCGCCTGGGAGGTGGAAGGTCTGATCGAAGGCACCACCCCGATCACCTCCATCGAAACCCTTCTCTACGAGCCCAACGCCCTGATCATTCCCGACGTCACCCTGGATGCGACCACCCTGAGGGTCCGCTGGGCTCCCACTGCCGTGGGTGATCTTCCGGCCTACCAGTCCGACCTTAAGCTCTACCCGAACCCCTTCAATCCGGGAACGCGGATCGGCTTCGACCTTCCCGCCGGTGGCCATATCCTTCTGTCGGTGTTCAACGCACGGGGCCGGCGCATCACCACCCTGCACGAAGGCACCGTGGCAGCCGGACCCAACAACTTCGACTGGGACGGCCGCGATGACCACGGCTTCGTCCAGCCGGGCGGGGTCTATCTGTTCCGTCTTGATTCACGTCTGGACGGCATTTCGCACACGGTCACCACGAAGGGCATCCTGCTCAAATAGGTGCCGGTGGAATATATCAGGCTTCGGACGCGAGACTCGCAGGGCCGGGGTCCAGTTCAGTCATCATGTCGTCGAGGGTCTGGAACAGCACCAATCGATGCTGCCGGCGGTGCTTCAGGGGAACCCAGAAATCGTGGCGCTCCCGCTCGTTGAGTTTTTCCCATTTGGTCTGGATGAAATCGATCATGGCGCCGGCCGCCTCCAGGTACCGGCCCAGCACTTCCCCGAAAGGGAGCCGGCTGAATTCCTCCATGGACTTGCGGCTGAGATTCTCGAAATCAACGGGGGCAGAAAGGGTGCGGGAACCCAGGTCGATCTTGCAGGAAAAGAAATTGACGGTGTAGTCTTCCCAGAAGGCGATGTGGGCGAGGGTTTCCTTGAAGCTCAGGTTCCCATTGGGACCGCTGCACTCACGGAACTCCCGGGGGCATTCCGTTAACCGGTGACGCAAAAGGCGATCCTCCTCCATGAAGGCGTCGACCAGTGATTTCCTGTGACCCAAAACACCTGTCACTTTCCGGGCGAATGGCGTCGATCAGACAGTCCTGGGACTTCATGGTCATATCACATGACCAGGGGGCTGGCAACACTTCAAGTTGTGAATTGAAAAAGATTTCTCAAGAAGCCACCAGGATGTGGTGATGCCGTTTCTTGCCGACCTGAAGGGTGATTTTCCCGTCCTGGATATGTTCCCCGGTCAATTGCAGCGTTTCATCCTCGATCACTTCTCCGCCGACCCTGACGGCCTTCTGGCGGATCATGCGCCGGGCCTCGCCCTTGCTTTTCATCAGGCCGGCATCGGTCAAGGCATCCAGCAGGCTCAGCCCCGCGCCGCCAAAATCCGCGGCCGGGCGCTCACTGGAGGGCACCGTGCTGTCGTCACCGCCACCCGAGAACAGGGCCTTGGCAGCCTTTTCAGCGGCGGCCGCTTCGCCCTTGCCGTGGACCAGCGTGGTGACCTCACGGGCCAGCACCTTCTTGGCCTCGCGGATTTCCGCACCCTGCAGTTTTTCCAGCTTTTCGATCTCGGTCGGCGGCATCAAAGTGTACAGACGCAGAAATCGCGACACGTCACGGTCGTCGACGTTCACCCAGTACTGGTAGAAGTCATAGGGCGAGGTGCGTGCGGCATCGAGCCAGACCGCGCCCTCGGCGGATTTGCCCATCTTGACGCCGCTGGCGGTCATCATCAGGGGAAAGGTCAGGCCAAAGACCTCGGCCTGGTTGACCCGCCGGCACAGATCGATGCCCGAACAGATGTTGCCCCACTGGTCGTTGCCTCCCATCTGCAGCCGGCAGCCGTGGTCCCGGTTCAGTACCATGAAATCGTACGCCTGCAGGATCATGTAGTTGAACTCGATGAAGGACAGACCGGTCTCCATGCGGCTCTTCACCGAATCGCGGGTCAGCATCTGGTTCACGCTGAAATACCTGCCGACATCCCGCAGGAATTCGAGGTAGAGATGGTCCTTCAGCCAGTCGGCGTTGTTGAGCATCATCCCGTCGCTTGCGCCGGTGCCGAAACGGATGAAGCGTGACAGTTGCTCTTTGATTCCCTCGAGGTTCTTGTCGATGGTTTCGAGGGTCATCATGTTGCGCAGTTCGGTCCGGCCCGAGGGATCCCCCACCATGGCCGTGGCGCCCCCCACGATGGCGATGGGTTTGTGGCCGTGGTTCTGCAGATGCACCAGCCCCATGATGGGCAGCAGACTTCCCACGTGCAGACTGTCGGCCGTGGGATCGAAGCCGATGTAACCGGTGGTTGTTTCACCGGCGAGCAGTTCGGTCAGGCTTTTTTCATCGGTGCATTGTTCAAAAAAGCCCCGCCACTTCATTTCCTCGATGAAGGAGTCGAAGGCGGGAGTCTTTCCGTTCTCGGTGTCCATTTTCCCTGCCACAGGTTGAAATGAAATCGACCGGCGCCGCCCTCGAGGCCGTCCGCCCATTGCGGTGGTCCTGACAAGATCGGACCCGAAGGCAGATCTTCCACCACGAACGGACGGTCTCCAGGGCAGCGCCCGGAATCTATCTGCTGCCTGGTCCGGTCTTCACGATCCCAGCAGCTTGTCGAGAGTCTGGAAAAAGTAGGGATAGGATACGGCGACACAAGTATCTTCGTCCAGTACGGTTTCGTCTTTTGTCACCAGTGCGGCCACGGCCATCGCCATGGCGACGCGGTGATCGGCCGCCGTCTCCAACACCACCGGCTGACCCGGCGGGCCTCCGACCAGCGGTGTCGGCCCTGTGATCTTCAATCCATCATCCAGTTCAACCACATCGGCGCCGAGCCGCTTCAGGTTTTCCGCCATCACCGCCAGCCGGTCGGATTCCTTGAGGCGCAGTTCCGCGGCTCCCGTTATCAGGGTCTCCCCTTCGGCCTGCGTGGCCAGCACCGCCAGGATGGGAATTTCATCCACCAGGGCGGGAAGATCGGACGCGGTTATCGTGAATGATTTCAAAAGGTTGTGCGACACCCTGACATCACCGAGAAGTTCCCCGCCCGTTTCGCCACTGGGCCGTTCGATGGTCACTTTGACTCCCGCGCGGCGCAAAACCCGTAGTGCGCCGGTCCGGGTGTAATTGATGGATTGGCCCGGCACGATGATGTCGGAACCGGGCACCAGCGCGGCGGCGGCCTGGAAAAACGCGGCGCTGGACGGGTCGCCGGGAACCCGGATGTCGAACCGGCCGGGCTTGGCCAACCCGCCCATGGTTTTCAGAAGAAGTTCGGTATGATCACGGGACCCACCCACGCCGGCGACGGTGGTGTTCCCCTCGGCGAAAAGGCCCGCCAGCAGGAGTGCGGATTTCACCTGGGCGGAAGCGATCTCGAGATGATGATCGACGCCTTTTAAATCTGCCCCCCGGATCCGGATCGGTAACCGCCCGGGTTTATCGAGCCATGCGATGTCCGCCCCCATGGCCCGCAAGGGGTCGACCACGCGGCCCATCGGCCGGCGGGACAGCGACGCATCGCCCTGCAGATCCACACCCGAAGATCCCGCCGGCAGCCAGCCGGCAAGCAGGCCGGTCAGCAACCGCGCCGTGGTGCCGCTGTTGCCGCAGTCGATGGTCACCGATTCCGTGGGGGGCGAAAGAGGAGGGGTTATTTCCAGGACGCCCTTTTCGAGGGAAACCTCGGCCCCGAGTTTCCGGACCGCGGCCAGGCTCGCGCGGGTATCCTCGCTGTCGAGCCACCCGGTCGCGCGGCAGGGTCCCGCGGCGATCAGGCCTAAAAGGACGGCCCGATGGGAGATGGATTTATCCCCGGGCACGGAAACTTTTCCGGCCAGGGGTTCGTAAGCTCGCGACAGCAGCCGGGACAGGATTCCACCTCCGAACGGGCTAAAAAAACCAAAGCTTTGATGGTGTCGCCATTAAATGTAAGTTACTCGAAACCGATGTGAAACCTCCGTGTGAAGAAGTCCATGACAAAAGAAACGGCACAGGATCCCCGACGACCCGATGACCTCCGCCCCAGTGGCCGGTGGGGCGTCTTTCATGTTCACCACGGCAGGGAGATCCTGGCCCTGGCCACGCCCACCATCCTGACAATGTTGTCGCAGACCCTGATGTGGACGGTCGACACCGCCATGCTGGGCCGCGTCAACAGCGTATCGCTGGCAGCCGCGGGCCTGGGCGGGATGCTGACCTGGGCCACCTACTCCCTGTTCAACAACCTCAGCCGCATCACCGGCACCTTCGTTTCCCAGGCCCACGGCCGGGGCGATAACGAAAGCGTGGCCCACTACGCCTGGCAGGGGGTATACATCGCGCTCTTCACCGGAGCCGTTCTCCAGGTGCTGGGTTTTTTCAGCTACACCGTCCTGCCCTGGACCCGCAACCCGGTGGACGTCCAGGAACTGACCTACGTCTACATCAAGTGGCGGAGCATGAGCGCGATCTTCACGCAGCTCATATTCGCCCTGATGGGATTTTACCAGGGCCGGAAGGACGTGAAGATTCCGATGTACGCCGGCATCATCGGCAACGCGGCAAACGTGGTGCTGGATGTATGGCTGATATTCGGCTGGAGCGGCTTCGAACTGGCCGGCCGCACCTGGCTGGCCGTGCCGGCGATGGGCGTCAAGGGAGCCGCCATCGGCACCAGCGTTGGCACCGTGATCAACGCCGTGGCCCTGATCTGGTGGATCATGGCTCCGCGTCTGCGCAAAAAATACCGGATCCACCATATCCGCCGGCCCGATTGGCAGGCCATCGGCAACATGATCCGCGTTGGTCTGCCAGCGGCATTCGAAGGTTTCATCGACATGGGCGGATTCCTGATGTTCACGATCTTCGTGGGCACCACGGGCGCCGTCCAGCTGGCGGCCAGCCAGATCACCATCCAGCTGCTCTCGTTCAGCTTCATGCCGCTGTGGGGGTTGACCACCGCCGCGGGCGTTCTGACCGGGAACTGGATCGGCTCGGGCCACCCCGACACCGCCGCCCACTACGGACGCCAGGCCTACAAGCTGGGCACCTACTACTCGCTGCTGTTGGCGGGGGTGATCATCCTGCTGCGGCATGAACTCTTCAAGGTCTTCACCAACGACCCCGAGATCCTGGCCCTGGGTGCTGGTCTGGCCGTATCGGCGGCCATCTTCCAGTACTTCGACGGCATCCGCATGCTCAGCAGCGGCATCCTGCAGGGTGCCGGCGACACCCGCTACACCATGCTCGTGACCCTGGTCTTGATGTGGGGCGGATTCATCCCCCTGACCTGGTACCTGATCGTCGCCCGGGACGGAAACGTGATCGCCGCCTGGTACGGGGCCTCGATCTGCTACCTCGCCCAGGGTGTGATAATGTGGCGGAGGTTCGAGTCGGGGAAATGGAAGAAGATCGAGATCTTCAGGTGACGTGATCGACAGGAGACCAGGAGATGGATTCCGTTAGACTGATCCTCAACGCGGCCATGATCGGTGTGCTGAACCTCGCCTCCTTCGTCATCGGGTTCTTCATCTTCCGCCTGTCCGGCAGCGGAGAGCAAAGGATCATCCAGGGTACGGCGGCCTTCCTGGTGGCCGTCGCCCTGGTGGTGGTCTGGCTCGTGGTCTTCCGCAAATTCAACCGTTTGAAGGTCGAAATCGATTACATCCGGGTCTTCCTGCTGGCCTTCCCCTGCGCCGCCGTGATTTTTGTTCTCGTCCACTTCGTGGTAACGGGATACTTGACCGGGATCGCGAACATCCTCGCGATCTGTGCTTACCAGTTCCCCATGAACGTCCTGGCCCTGGCCATCGCCGCGGCTATTATCCGGCGCATGGAAAAGGCCCCCCGATAAGAAGAGCCGGTGGGGCAGGGATATCAAACGGTCCGACTGTAATGTAATCCATCCTCTGAGACACATTCTCGTCCAGCCTAGTCCTCCTGAAACCTGGAGGCTATTTCTGGAATAGAAAGTAGTTTTTTGTAAAGGATATTCGCAATATATGTGTTTCCTTTCTCCGAATAGTGGCCATTAAACAGTGAGTGGACTTCCTGAGGGGGATATTTCCTGAATTCATCAATCAGATCAATAAATATGAATTCCTGACTTATGGCTTCAGAGTGAAAAAATTGACGCCACTCTTCCGATCTTCTCCCCATAAAATCTGCTTTCGTCGGAAGGTATACTAGTACCAGCGTGCTGTTTTGGGCTTTGTTGATCTCCTGCAGGTTTCTAACAATCTTTACAACCAGCTCTCGAGCCTGTGGACTGTTTTCTGAAGGATTATCTGAACCGGAGGCGGAATCGTTTTTAGCGAATTTTTGCCTCAGAAGTTGAACCGAATTTAACTGCCTTAATTCTTGAAGAATTTTATGTAACCTGGGAATTAAATAGGGAAATTTTGGGACGGGTTCGTTTGTGTTGACAAGGGTATCATCCTGTAAAACTAAAAATGACTTCCCATAGCCGAGAAAGTTGTTACTTAACATGCGTCTGAAATCATCGGTAATAAAGGCAAATATTTGGACATTATGCTCTAACTTGACACTGTTGCGCTTGTACCAAAGATAGGCCTGGTCAATCCCATACCCTCCTTGCCCCAGGTTTACAGCTTCTATCCGGCTGTCGATGGATTCAAGACGTTTGCACCATACATCATCATTACCCACACCATAGCCCATCGTATATGAATCACCAGAGCACATCACTCTGACTTTATTGCCGGGCACACTAAAACTAAATTCTTTTTTATTACGAAATGACAATGAGTTGGTTATGAAGGATTTCCCGCCATACATATCCTCCAAAGAAAGATTTGGTGAATTAATCCAGCCTATTTCTTCATCATACTGAGTGTGTCGTCTTTCAGCTATGGTTCTGGCGTATTTGGCCTTTCGGGCGACGATGACGGTGCTGGACAAACCTTCAATTACACTAAAAAGGAGAATTCCAAAAACAATATTACCAAGTACTAGTACAAAAGCTTTCCTAATGGATGGCATTCGTTTGTGGGCCATGAATTATTCGTTCCCTGTTAGGGCATCCGAGTTGGCCGGATGACACTATCATTACATCCTTTTAAGAACAAGGATCAACATATCAACTGTCATTACAATGGGCTGCCCCATTGCCATGGCCATGGGTTGCCACTGGGCGATCATGTTCGGGTGGACTTAATTTTTGGGCGTTACCGTGCAGGAGGTGGTACAATCAAGGGTAGAAACTTCAAGAGGGGGCGTTGAAATGACCTTCAGCAATCAGAGGATGTTTCTCTGTTACCCGGATATTCGTGAATCCGGATTGGTCTGGTAACATTCATGTTATCGCTGGGGAAATCATGAAAGTCATTCAATGAAAGAATTTTCAAAAGTGGGCTTTTTTCCCCAAAACCAGCAAATGATTGGCCAGTTCGTTTTATATACGGCATTCGGGGCCATGGGAACCGGAGCTCATTATTTAACTCTTTTTTTCCTTGTTCATCAGTCAGCCGTGGATCCTGTTCTTGCTTCTGCAACAGGATTCGTTGTCGGGGCAATAGTGAACTATAATTTGAATTACTTTTTTACTTTCAAAAGCAGTTCCCGCCACTTGCGTTCAGGAGCAAGGTTCTTTTCGGTAGCTGCGGCCGGCCTGACCCTCAATTCGGGCGTCATGTATGTGACTGTTCATCAGTTCGATATTCCGTACTTTTTGGGTCAGTTGTTTGCCACTGGGACCGTTTTGGTTTTTACATTCCTGGTAAATCGACGTTGGACTTTTGGGAACCAGAATCTGGGGTGAAGATGAACAGTAGAAGAGAAGGTTCCGTTTCAGTGGTTGTTCCCTGTTACAATGAGCAGGAGGTGATCCTGGAGTTCCATGCGCGTTTAGCTGCGGTGATGGATAAACTGGGCAATCCCTGGGAAGTCGTATATGTCAATGATGGCAGTAAGGACGAGACTTTTCCCGTTTTATGCGGTATTCGGACTGGATGTGCCAATTGTGCGGTATTGGATTTGAGTCGTAATTACGGGAAGGAAATTGCCCTCACGGCAGGAATGCAATACTCCCAAGGCCAGGCCGTTGTTGTTATTGATGCGGATTTGCAGGACCCACCGGAGCTGATTCCAGCCCTTGTTGAAGAATGGGGAAATGGCTTCGAAGTGGTCTATGCCCGGCGGAAGTCCCGTGCCGGGGAATCGGGTTTGAAGAAAACAACCGCGAAGCTGTTCTACCATGTTATCGGAAAATTGAGTCGGGTCCAGATTCCGGCGAACACTGGTGATTTCAGGCTGCTCAGCCGCAAGGCCGTTGACTCGCTTTTGGCGTTTCCCGAGCAGCACAGATTCATGAAGGGGCTATTCGCCTGGATCGGGTATTCCCAAAAAGCTGTTTATTACCACCGGGATCCGCGCTTTGCTGGGGAATCAAAGTGGAATTACAGTGCCCTTTGGAATTTTGCCATAGAAGGAATCACTTCCTTTTCCACGGTCCCCTTGCGTCTCGTTTCATACCTTGGTTCTCTCATTGCCATTTTTGCGATTATCTATGCTGGAGGGGTGATCTATAAGACCCTGGTCTTTGGAGATCCGGTACAGGGCTATCCTTCGTTGATGGTTGTGATCCTGTTGCTTGGAAGCATCCAGCTCATTGGATTGGGGGTTATCGGAGAATACCTGGGAAGGGTCTCCAACGAGGTGAAGCGCCGCCCCTTGTATTTTTTGGACAGCTACCAGATATCCTCGCTATCGAAGCCTTCATCAGCATCGAAAGCTGGCGAATTCAATAATCCTCCTCATTCTGATGAAGAATAACATCATGCGTTGGGCAAGCAGTGTTGGCCATTCGGTTTTCTGGTTGCCTGTGTTGTCTTTGGTTTTTCTGGTTCTGGCACGATCATCAGGATTTCATGGGGTTTCATTGTGGTATGATGAAGTTTTGACATTGGAGTTTATTTCCGGGGATTGGGGTGAATCCATTGCTGCAATCAGGTGGGATCTCGTCCACCCACCCTTGTATTATCTGGTGTTAAAGGCCTGGTTTCAAATTGCGGGGAGCACGGAATTTAGTGGTCGGTTGTTGAACCTTATATTTTCGGCCGGCTGCCTGCCTGTAATTTTTCAAATCGGGAAGCAGCAATCCCTTCGGGGACTGAACTTATGGTTGCCAGTGGCTTTTTTTATTTTTAATCCGTTTGTGGCATTTTATTCCAACCAACTTCGAATGTATTGCCTGCTGGTTTTATTGAGTTCGCTTTGTGTTCTGTTGTTTTTCCGGATAATGAACAAGACAAACCCTCATCGGGCCGAATTGGGGATGCTTTTGTTTTTCCAAACGGCAATGGTCTATTCTCAATATATCGGAGTGTTCCTGATTTTGGCGATGTTCATCATCTGTCTGGTATATTATCGCCAACATTTATTGAAATATTCCATGATGGCTCTTGCCACATTTTTGTTGCTGCTTCCTTGGGTATTGTACCTAATTCCCGTCTACTTGAAAAAGGAAGGCCTCCACGATAACCTGGGTTGGATAAATGTACCCACCGCGTCTTCTCTAATTAATTTGTGGCAGTCGTTCAATGGGTGGGGGCCCTCGGAGGGAATGAGGCAAATGTTCATGGCATTTGTTTTTTTCCTGTGCTGCTTTTCAATTATCCAGCTCAGAAAAACATCGAGACATTATTTGGTCGAAAATATTTTGATGGTAGTGATTCCGGTCTTTGTGGTCTTTGCTGTTTCTCAATTTTTCCCCGTGGCAATTTTTGGTCCGAGATATTTTTTCATTGTTATAATCAGTTATTTCATGGTGATTTCCCAGGCGCTCACTTTTGTCCCCGGCAGGATCAGGGGGGGGCTTATTGCGGTGGTAGCTGGTTGGATCCTCTTGTCCTTTTTCCAGTTTGGCCCTCTCAAGGACCACTACTTTGACTACAAACTTTTTGCCCAACACGTTGCGGACGTTGGAAAAGAGGAGCACATCACAGAGGTCTTGGTTTTCAGGAGAAAGGTTTCAAAGCCATTGGCTCATTATCTCCGTTCCCTGGACCCGGATTTCGAAGTGAAACAGGATTGGGAACCCGCGCCCGTGAGGAAATCCTTGTTGGCATTATGGAAGGGTCCAGAGGACCCGAAAGGCATCGTTGATTCCATAACAAGTGAGGGTTTTACTGTGTCCTCCCTGGGCGTATACGAATCCGGCGGCAAGGGAGTGGAGCTGTTATTGGTGACACCTCTGAACCGGATCAGGTAGATGTGCCCATTGAACTGTATAAACAGCCTTCATGATCCAGGCTGGCATCCTTCCTTCCAGCACGCTCGAGAAGTAGTTTGAAGCCAATCAGAAGCTCTTGCCCACGGTCCCGGTGAACAGGATCCCCGGCATCTGCACACCTGGGACTTCCTCGTAGCGCCGGTCCAGAAGGTTGGTTCCGATGACCGCGGCAAACCAGCCGCTCCGGTGTGTCCAGTCCAGCCGGCTATCCAGAACGAAAATGTGCCTGAAATCATCCGGTCCTTCGGAGTGCTCGAGATAACGGCCACTGACGGTCCACGACAGGTTCAACGGCAACACGGCCGTGCCCTGGGCAGTCAGCACGTGGCGCGGAACCAGCAGGGTGTACTTGCCCTCGTATCCGGGGGCGAGATCGTTTTCGTTTTCCAGCCAGGTATAGCCGAATCGCACCTGGTGGCCCCTGCCGTGGGACCACACCGCGCCCGTCTCCACGCCCCGTACCGTGCCGTCGGCGATGTTCAGCACCTGCCAGATCGTGCCGCCGATCGGCCGCGCCCACTCGATCCGGTTGGTTTCGTAACGTTCGAAGTAGGCGGCGTGGAAACTCCAGGGATCGTTGTTGATCGCCAGGCCCACATCCCAGGTCCAGCCCTCCTCGGGTTCGAGGTCGGGATTGCCGATATTCACCGGGTCACGGTAGTAGAGATCCGTGAAGGTAGGGATGCGGTAGACGCTGCCGATGCTTGCCATGGTGGTCACGGCTCCTGTCAGGTCGTAGGCCACCGCCCCGGTTCCCGCGAACCGGGGCGAGTAGTCGTTGCGGGCGTCGACGCGGCCGCCCACCTGCCAGCGCAACGCGCCTCCGTTGTCGTCGACCTCCACCGAAGCCGAACCCCTGCGACGTACGTGCTGCCCCAGCGCGTCACCCCAGATACCCCCACGCATGCCCTTGCTGTCGATGTCCTCGTACACCCCTTCGAGACTGGCCGCCAGGGCCCGCTGTCCGCCAAGATCCACGATTCCTCGCAGTTCCGCGCCTGTCTTGCGGGTCAGGTGGTCGTTGGTGTACCGGTCGGGATCGTCCCGGAACAGGACAAACAGGTCTTCGTGGCGGCGGTAGAAGAAACGGGGTTCCAGGGTGAAGCCGTCCCCGGCGTCGAACCGGTAGAGCCCCGACACGAACCTCGTGGTGGTCCGTTCGGTGGACGGAAAAGGTGCGTAAAAATCCAGGGCCCCGTATTCCCTTTGCGCGAAGCCCCCGAAAAGGTCCAGCTCACCCCCGGGCTCACCGCTGACCAGACGCCCGGTCGTGGACCAGGTGTCCGCGTCGTTGCCGCCCCAGGCTTCGGTGCCGTCGTCCTGCAGGACGTCGTAGCCATCGGTGCGGAATTTCTCCACGGAAATCCGTCCTGCAGTGGAACCACTCCCGGCCACATCGAGACTGCCCCTGGCTCCCCAGGTACCGTTGCCGCCGCCGGTGACCGCGGCCTCGCCTCCTGTGCGGTCGGCCGGCCGCCTGGTCACCACGTTGACCGTCCCGCCAAAGGCCCCTGCTCCGTACAGCACCGAACCCTGGCCGGGCAATACCTCCATGCGCGAGATGTCGTGCTGGCCAATCGGCAGGTTCATCAAATGATGCCCGGTCTGGGGATCGGAAACGTCGAATCCGTTGAGCAGCATCTGCACCTGGTCGAAGGTGGAACCGCGGATGGTCAGGTCCGACTGCACCCCGTATTGCTGTCTCTGGCTGACCACGACCCCGGGCACCATCTGCAACATTTCCGCCGCGGAGCGGGCGGGCGCCCGGTTGATGTCCTCTTCGTCCAGCACGTTCACATTGCGAACCAGACCCGGCAGGGCGGCCGGAACACGGGAACCGAGCACTTCCAGCGTCTCGGCCACCCACAGGGTGTCGCCCTGGAAGATGACGAAGTGGGCCCATCGGGCGATAGTGTCAGCCGGCGCGGCCGCCGGAACCGTCTCGGCCAGGGCAATTCCAGGAAGGAAAAAGGCCAGGGCGGTCAACAGGACCGCCCCGCGCCGGATCAATAAAACGAGAGGCATGGGCGAGTCCTCAAGCGGCTTTGGGTTTCGGCTTGGCGTTCCACAGCCGCAGCGCCAGCACGAAACCGATCAGGGCAAAGGGAATCATGGCGATGGGCCAGGCATTCCAGTTCGCGGGATCTGTGGCCGCGCCGATGATGTTCCCGGCTGCGTCGAGCTCTTCCTTGGGCAGGACGATGGCGTAGGTGAACGACATCACTGCCGTGCCAAGGTAGACAAACCCGTCGATGATTCCCACCGCGATGCCCACATTCTTCGATCCACCGAAGTCCATGCTCGCGGTGCCCGAGAGCATGCCGTGCACGCCGATCACCGCCATGGACATCAGGACGACCAGCCATCCCACCAGGGGGGTGGAATAGGTGAAGGTCAACACGACCGCGCCAACCACCATGAACCCGTAAAGGATTCCCGCCACGGGGCCTCGCCGCGACTGGAAAACGTGGTCGCTGAGGGTCCCGGCGAACAAGCCGCCGAAAATGCCCGCGAAAAACAGCAGCAGACCCCAGTTGTCAAAGACGAAACTGGATTCCAGACCCAGCGCCCCATCGGTTTGTTTGGCGAAGGTCCGGAACCACTGCATGATGGCCTGGCGCAGGAATCCGCTGCAGAACTCCACCCCGGCGATGGTCATGATGATGGGATTGGTGAGCATCATCTTGAACACCTTGACCGCCCCGAGGCGCGGCCCGTCGTCACCGCTGGTGGCGTCGCCCGTATTGAAATTCGTCAGGCCCGCTTCGGCGGGGGTATTGCGAACGACCCGGAAGTCGATGAACCAGAACACGGCCAGCAGGATCGTCGGCACCAGGAAGACCCACTCCAGCCCGAAATTGTTCAGGATCCTGTAGCCAACGTCAAAGGCCAGGAAAATACCCAGGGAAATCAGGATGCCGAAGATGGCCCCGAACACCCCCCGCTCGCGCACGTGGAACCAGGGCGCGTTCACCTTGACGATGGCCACCGCACCGAAACTCTGGAAGTACATGTTCACGGCGTAGAGGATGGAAAACACGACGACGAAGTTCGCGCTGAGATATTCGTAAAGGGGTCCCTCGTGAAGCAGGGAGAGTGAACACAACCCCATCAACAGGTTGGCGATCAGGGCACCGCCGGAGCCCAGCAGGATCGAGAACCGGCCGCCCTTGCGATCGGTCAACGGACCGTTGATCAGGAAGGAGAACCCGTAGACCACGGTGCCCACGCCGAAGATGATGCCGAAGGCGTCGTTGCCCATCAACGGACCGCCGGACGCGTCCTGCATGCTCTCGAAGGCGAACTTGCTGACCTTCAGGTTGTAGCGCCCCATGTAGAGGAGGGCGTAGGTCAGCCCCAGCGGCAGCCAGTTCTGGATCCTCCGGCGCATGTAGGCGTCATTGTGACCGACATCCACCTTGGGCAGGAACTTCAGCACCAGGGTGACGACGATCAGGCCCCCGATGATGGGGAGAAAATCAATGATCCAGGCGGGCATGGAATGCTCCATCGGTTACAGGAATCCAGCGGGTTGATTGCGGGCCATGATACCCGCAGCGGGGGGTCCGCACCAGATCAATTCGGTTTGTCAACCCTGCCGGCGAATCACCACCAGCGTGATGTCGTCCGACTGGGCCACGCCCGA
>DAOWLV010000111.1 GCA_030643455.1 Candidatus Krumholzibacteriia bacterium
ATGAATCCACCTCCAAATAGCGCCCCCGAGCGAGGTATCTCATATCGACATGGTGGGAATTTGCTGAACCACAAAGTTCCCACAGATCCAACCATGAAAAACCAGTGCTTTTTGCCTGATTTACGGCCGTTGGGCGGGAGAAAAGCCGAGTGAAATTGTCGGATTAAAATCCAAAACTCCTCAAGACTCCTCAAAACTCCTCATGCTTCCCCGTTGTCCGTCAGGACACGGCCTTGACACCGAAGGGTGCAAAGGTTGGTCCGGGCTCTCGGGAAGGGACTCGATGGCGGGGAATGGGGGGACGTTTTGGGGTCAGAAATACCGGATTTGAACGGTTTCACCGAGGCCTTGCTTGATGAAGAAATGACCGCGCAGGGCTTCTTCCACCCAGATCACCTGGATGTGATCGGCGGGCTGCTCGATGAGGACCACCTTCAATTCGGTATGCTCCCTGGCGGCGGCCAGGGCCTGCTGTTCATCCATCACGATGAAGGCGGTGGCCCAGGCGTCGGCGGTGGCCGCGTCCGCAGCGATCACGGTGGCCGAAGCCATGCCGTCGGCTGGCCACCCGTTGCGTGGATCCAGGATGTGACCGTACCGTCGGCTGTCCGGGTCCCCGGGTTTCATGACGTATTGCAGGTAGTTTCCGGAAGTGGCCACGGCCTCATCCTGCAGTTCGAGCCGACCCAGGTAGTCGTGCCGGCCGGCGGGATCCATGATGCCCAGGACCCAGCCGGTCCTTCCCGGGGCAGACCCCATGGCGACCATGTTACCCGAGAGATCGATCAGGGCGCTGGAAACGCCGGCGTCCCGCAGGATCCGGGCGGCCCGGTCCACCCCGTATCCCTTGGCGATGCCGCCCAGGTCGATGCGGGTGTCCGGATGGAGAAAACGAATGGTTCCGGCCCGGCTGTCGTATTCCAGCTGCCGCCAGCCCGTCTGGACCAGGGCCGCGGTGATGGCCTCCTGATCAGGCACCGCGGGTTCTCCGGCCAGGAAACCCCACAGGCGGACAAGCGGTTCGACCGTGATGTCGAAGGAACCCGAGCTGGAGGCGCCCACCCGGGCGGCGACCGCCAGAACCCGATTGACCTCGGGATCCAGGACCACGGTTTCGGAACCGGCCAGCCTGTTGACGCGGGCGGTTTCGCTGGTTTCGGTCCAGTTGGTCATCAGGGAATCGGTGTGGTGAAGACTGAGCAGTGCCTCGAAGGCCAGGTCGGCGACGGCGGCCGAATCGGACGCAACCAGGGTCAAGGACGCGACGGTGCCCATGGTCCGGGTCCTGAAGGTCACCGAGCGGGCGGCCCCGGCAGCCAGGGTCGGTCCGGCCCATGTGAACAGGCCAATGGCCAGCAGGATGATGAACACGACTTTGGAATGAGGTTTCAAATGGCACCCTTGACCAGGAAGGAGAACATCAAGGGACAGGTATAATGGAATGGGTATCCATACGTCAAGGTGGCCAGCACCGGGGGTGCTGGCCACGATGTCATTCGGTCATTCAGTGGTTCAGTCGTTCACGTGCTCGATGACGACGGCCACCGAGCCGTCCATCTCCGCGCGCAAGTCGGGCTTCTGCACCGACCGGGTCTCCACCTGCTCACGCGGCAGGATGAGGGCCGTGGCCAGGAAGGTGGCCACCTGATCGGCGCGCTTGTCGGCCAGGTCCAGGGTTTCTGCCGTCACCGTCACCCGCACGGGTGACCATGGGTGGTGGCGGATTTCGTCGCTGGCGCGCACGAGCCATTTCTGGCCGGCGTCGGTCAGGGCCGTCTCGTTTCGCACGAAGAGCTGGCCGCCGGCAATCTCGAGTACGCGGTCACCGTCCCGGCGATAATCCAGGGCCGGGATGCGGAAACTCACGCCCGCGTGATTGTAGGTGTTGGTACCCTTGTCCGTGATGGTGAAGACGTAGCTGTAGGGATAGCCCACCTGGAGCATATCTCCGTTGTCGCCCAGGCCGTCCCAGTCCAGACGCTTGGGCGGGCGACCGCCGCCCGCATAGGTGCGGAAGGGGCTGCCGCGGAAGTCGGTCACCGCCAGGGACCAGTTCTTGACCTTGTGGCCCTCCTGGTCACCGGGGTAGAAGGTGGTCACCGGGGTGCTGGCCATGTTGGGGATCCAGAAGTGGGGCGGCTGGTCACTGGCCAGCAACTCGAGATTGTTCAGGTGCGGCTGCAGGCCGCTGACCGGACTCACGCCCAGGACTTCCTCGTCCATGGCCGTGAAGAAGGAATCCACGGAGGCGGCGTCCAGTTCGAATTCGAACGTGCCCTTGTCGATATCCTGGCGGACCTCGTTCTCGGCTTCCACCACCATCTCGGGCAGTGCGCCGCCGCTCTGCCCGTCGGTGGTCCAGTCCTCGCCGTTTTCTTCCTGGCCCAGGGCGGACCCGGCCGACAGCAGCAACAACATCAGGATGGTGAACGTGGTCTTCATGGTCCAGGTCTCCTAGTTCAGACGGAAAATTATGGTGATCACTCCCCACTGCTCGACCGCGGCTTGATCCGCGGGCAGTGGGGCGAAACGGAACTGTCTGATGGCGTCCAGGGCCATCTTGTTGAGATCGCGATGGACGGACGACTGCTCGAAGAAGGTGTTGTCCTTCACCCGGCCGTCGGCAAGCACGGTGAAGTGCACCGCGACGACGCCTTCCCAGCCTTTGCGGCGCGCCAGGGAGGTGTACTCCGGCGGGACGCTCTTGAGGATCTTGCGCCCGGATATCTGACCGCTGATGGTCATCCCGGAGCCTTTACCGTCGACTTTGACCTCGGCCACGGCCTGCCTGGGCTCGGCCACGGAGGCTGTTTCCTTGACGATGGCCGAGGTGGGCTCGGGCTCGGCCAGGCGTCCGCGCCCGGACAGGCTTCCGCCACGGCCGCCACCGCCGGAACCGTAGTTCAGGATGGTCTTGCGGCCGCCTCCGGTACTGCCGGTACCACTGGGGCCGGTCACGTCCAGGACGCCCTTGCCACCGGCTTTGCCGCCGCCCTCGCCGGCCGGGGCCAGGGAAGACTGCGGTGCGGCGTAGGTTCCGCGGCTGCTGCCCTGAAGCGAACCACCGGCGGCAACGGATGCCGCGGCTTCGGCCACGCCTCTGGTACGGCTTGTGCCCGCATCGGCCACCACTTCGCCGCCGGCCACGATGCTGCCGGCCCGGCTCTGGAGCGCACCTTCCTGGGGCTTGAATCGGCCCTGGGGGCTTGCGGTCGCGCGCACGGGTGCACCCACGTTGTCGGTGATCTCGACGTTGAAATCGCCTCGCAGTTTGCTGGCGTCGATGACCTGACGGGCCCGGGGCCGGGGCGCCTTGGCCTCGAGAGTCGGGGCCTGGGCCAGGGTCTGGGGCTGCTGGGTCACCGGGGCTATGGTCGGCGCCGCGGTTTCCATCACGGCCATCTGCTGGCGCGCCACCGGCTCGGTTTGCATCAGCTCGGCACTCGAGATCGGTTTCGATTCCGGGCGCGGGGGCGGAGAAGGCTTGTCCGATTTCATGGCGCTGTCGGTGGCCACGCCGCGTCCCGGCGGTTCCCTGAGCCGTACCTTGGCTGCCACGTCCTCGCCGTAGCGGGCCTCGATGTAGGCGATCTCCAGCAATTCATCCTGGAGGTTCTGACCCGCCACCTGGGTGCCTGCCACAATTGTCAGCAGAAACAGCAGGCCGGCGTGCAGGACGAAACTGGCGGTCATGCCGCTTGTCGTCTGCCGGGACCGGTCGATGTGCTGCTGCATCATGGCTGGACCTCCTCGTCCTTCTCCTTGGTGGCCAGGGCCACGCGGGGGGCATTGGAGGCCTCGACCGCGGCGATGAGTTCCTCGACCTCGCCGTAGGGCAGGTTGCGGTCGGCCTTGATGACGGCCACCGCGTAGGGCGTGCCTTCGATCATGACGCCCAGATAGTGGGGGATTTCAGCCAGGGTAACCTGGTCCTCGCCCACGAAGATTTCCCGCTCGATGGTGAAAGTGATCTCGACGTTGTCCGTATCATCCACCTCGGCCGCCCGGGCCTCGGGGAGCTGGACATCAATTTCGTCGTTGCTCAGAAACGGCGAGATCATCATGAGAGTCAATACGACGACCAGTGAGACATTGATGATAGGCACAACCGTCGTGCGGGCCTCGGTCTGGAATACACTCTTCTTCACGGTCAGCTCCCGATCTGGTTCAGCATGGCGAGGTTTTCGGCCCCGCTCGCCTTGGCGATGTCCAGTACCTCGACCACCAGGCCGAGGATGACGTCGTCGTGGGGCACGATGACGACCGTCTTGTCGCTGCGTTCGGCGAGACGGGCGGTCAACTCCGTCTCCAGTTCATCCGGTTCCATGGCGGTCCCGTTGAGGGTGATACCATCGGGGGTGACCGCCACCGTCAACAACCCGTCATCGGTGGCCTCGGTGGGCGTGATCACCGCCTGCTCGCTGCCGGCCTCGGCCGAATTCACCTGGATGCCGTTCCACAGCATGGCCGGCATCGTGATGAGGAAAACCACGATCAGGGTCGTTGTCACGTCCGCCAGGGGCGTGATATTGGCCTCGTTATTGCCTTCCAGCGTGCTTTTTCGTCTACGCACAGCCATGTCGTCTCCTCTGGGTGCCTAGCTCAGCACCGCGGCCAGGGGGTCTTCCTGTTTCTTCGTAGCCTGGGCCTGGACCGGCCGGCGCTCACGGGCGGCTTCGGCTGGAGCTGCGGCTTGTGCGACCTCACGCTTGCTCTGCACCTGTCCCCAGAGGCTGAAGAAATTTTCGCGCGCATCCTCCAGATGGGCCGTGCGGGTGCGGATGCGGCGCACGAAGAAGTTGAAGAACACGGTGGCGATGACGGCCACGATGATACCGGCAGCGGTGGTCATCAGTGCCTCGGACACGCCCATGGCCACGACGGCGCCGCCGCCGCTGCCGGTGCGGGCAATGTCCGCGAAGGCGCGGATGATGCCGACCACGGTACCGAACAGGCCCAGCAAGGGAGCGATATTGCTCATGGTGCCGAGCACGCCCAGGTTCCGTTCCATCTCGACCGTCTCCAGGTCGATGGCCGTGTCCAGACGCTGGGCCAGTTCATCGCGTGAGCGGCTGAAGTGGCTGATGCCCTGGGCCATGATACGACCGATGGGGGTCTTGCTTTGCTGGCAGTACTCCAGGGCGCCGCGGGCGTCGCCGGACTTGAGCTTTTTGGATATCACGGCCATGAAGCCCTTGGTATCGTGCCTGGTCGCCTTGAAGTAGAGCAGCCGTTCCACGGTGAACCCTACGGTGACGATCGAGCACACGGCCAGCACGATCATGGTCGGGGATGCCATGAAGAATTCGATGAGTGACAATTCGCCGAACATCTTACCGTCCTCCGTTCCGCGGCTCCTGGCCGCGGTCATTCCGATTGCGCATTTCCCGGGAGAGCGGATTGCAATCTGCGAGTTCCCCCGGACGATTTCGGCCTCGAATCGCTGTTTAGACACGATCCGGTGCACTTTCCTGATAACATCGCAAAGGGTGTGCCACGAGTCGGAGCCTTGGCTGATTCTGAGGAATCCTGGAGAACTTTTCTCAATTACGGAATGCGACGGGGCACCATGGGGAACACAACAAGGCCGGCCCCGGAGTGATCCGGGGCCGGCCGTGGTGACAGGGAGCGGGACTGTCTAGTCGCCGGTCATGCCGATTGATTGCAGGGCGACGATATGCTCCTGGGCCATCTGTGTCCATTCGGGCTTTCCGCCCGCATCGACGATGGACTGCCAGTGGCGAATCGCGGCACGGTGGTCGCCACGCTCCTCGGCGATCTCGGCCAGGCGGGCAAGGCTTGCCACCCGGAATGGATCGGCTTTGGGACTCGCGGCCGCGGACTGCTCGTAGGCAGCCAGCGCAGCTTCCATGTGATTGTCCTTTTCCTGGCACTCGCCCTGGCGATAGCGCATTTCGGCCACGGGAGCGTTGCCGTTCTCGAGGGCGTGCTCGTAGGCCTCCACCGCCTGTGGGTAATCGCCCAGCTCCTCCTGGTAGAGGCTTGCCACCTGTAACCACAGACCCTGGGCATTTTCGTGCTCGGGGTGGTCCACCATGAAGCGCGTATAGCCGCCGATCGCCGCGTGCCAATCCTCGATCTCCTGGTAGCAGACAGCTGCGTTGTAGGCCGCCAGGGCCGCGTATTCACCCTCGGGGAACAGATCGGTCAGGGTCTCGTAACCCTGGGCCGCCTCGGCGAAACGCTCCTCCTTGAACAGCACTGTCGCCGCCCGCAGATGGGCCAGTTCGGCCAGGTCGTGGCCCGGATGGGTCGTCGTGAAGTTGTGGTAACCGGCCAGGGCCTGGTTCATGTTTTCGGCCCGATAGTAACTTTCAGCCAGGTAGAACAGGGCTCCCGGCCCGGATTCGCTGTCCGGATAATCAAGAGTGACGCGCCCGAAGGCCTTGGATGCAGTGGTGAAATCGCCTGCAGCAAAGGCGTCCTGGCCCTTGTTCCAGTAGATGTCCGCGGCCAGGGGCGAGTCGGGGTTCGTTTCCAGGTACTCTTCCATGTCCTTGCCGCTCCGGTAGTAGCAGGACTGGACACCCAGCTCGGCGTCTTCGACACGCGGGTCATCGGGATGATCCTGGATGAAAGCCGTGAAGGAACCGATGGCCGCGTCGTCGTCGCCCTGGTTGTAGTAGCAGTTGGCCAGGCCGAAGTCGGCATCGGCGACGTGGTCCCCCTCGGGGTAGCGGGTGCGGAGCTGTTCATAAGCGTTGGCCGCCGCATCGAACCGGCCCAGACCGAACCGGGTATCGGCAATGCGGTACATGGCCACTTCGGCTTCCGGTACGTCGGGGAAGCGTGTCAGAAGGGTCTTCCAGCTCTCGATGGCCTGCTCGTAGTACTGCAGACGATAGTAACAGTCGCCCTGGTTGATGAGGGCCGTGGCCGCAGCCGGATCCTCGGGGTTCTTGGCCAGGAATTCGTTGAACTGCTTGAGGGCCTCTTCGTACTTGCGCTGGTTGAAGTAGATCGAGCCCACGGCCAGGCTGTTGGTGCCCTTGTCGCTGTCGGCATTGGCCAGGGCCAGAAGGAACTTGTCCTGTTCCTCGAGGGCCAGCTCGTACTGGCCGCTGCGGCTGAGACTGGCAACCAGCCCCTGCAGGGACGCCGCGGCCACGTTGCTGTGGGGGTAACCCGTCAGCACGAGCCGGTACATGCCGGCCGACTCCTTGTAAAGGCCCTCGGTGAAGTAGGCTTCACCCAGGTAGTAGTAGGTCCTCGCCCGCCACGGGCTGGGCGTGGGCAGCAGTTTGCTGGCAATGTAGTTGTAGTTCGTTATCACCCGGTCCAGTTGGTCGATGCGGAAGTAGGCCAGCGTCGACAGGAAGAGGGCCCGCTCGGCCACGTCGGTGTTGACGTGCTTGTCGACCACGTTCTGGAAGGACATGATAGCCTCGCGGTACTCCTCCATCTGGAAGTGGCTGAAGCCCTGAAGCACGCGCACGCGCGCGGCCAGGTTGTCGCCGGGGTAGACCTTGAGGAACTCGTCGGCCAGCACGATGGCCTGCCCGTAGTTCTCCTCGAGGGCGTAGGCATAGATGATCTTGTGCATGGCGGCACTGGCCACGCGGCTGCCCTCGAAGCGGCGCACGGCGTCGGTCCAGGCGAAGATGGCCTCGGCCCGGCGGTCGAGGTTCATGTAGCAGTCGCCAATCAGGTACTGGGCGTAACCGGCGATCATCTCGCCGGGGAAGGTGCGGACGATCTCCTCGAGTTCGCGCACCGATTCGTCGAAGCGACCCTCACTGAAATTGACGCACGCCATCTTGTAGCGGGCGTTTGCCACGAAGGGGCTCTCGGGGTAGTTCTCCAGGAAGTCGCGATAACTGCGTACCGCCACGGTATTCTGACCGGAGCGATAGAAAGCCTCGGCCACGGAGAAAGCCACGTCGTCGGCCAGGGGGCTGTCCGGATACTTGCGCAGCACCTGGCGGTAACGCTGGATGGCCAGGATGTACTGGCCGGTGTCCTCGAAGCAGCGGCCCAGGTAGTACAGGCCGCGATCGCTCGGCACCTGTTCGAAATTGGCTATGGCCTCGTCGTAGTTCTGCTCCTGGGCCGCAGGCCCTTGAAGTTCGCGGTGCCCGTGATTGCGGCCCGTCCCATCGCCCTGGTGGCTGAAACCGTTGCCTGGCTGGGACACCGCGCTGCGGTCCTGAACAGGGACCGGGTGCGTGAAATTTCCCAAGCCCGTTGGGTTTGCGATCCTGGCTCCGCCATGGCGGAAATCGGATTCCGGCCCCGCTATTCACTGGAATCGGGGGTTGCTGAAACCGCCGAATGGTTGAGGAGAAACCAATGGATATAAGAAATGATAAACCTGGAATTGAAATCCTGTTCATGGCCTACAACGTGATTCTGGCGGGAGTCTGGGTCCTGCGTGCGGGCCAGGAATCGGTGACACCTCTCATGGTGCTGTTGCACGTCGGCCTGGCGTTCCTGCTTCTGGAACTGCCCCGGGCCGGAACCGAAACCCGGCTTCCCTTGCGAATCCTGGCCCGGATCTACCCCTTCATCATGTGGACCCTGGCCTGGTCCGAAATCGGATGGCTGTACGGCCTGACTCTTCCG
>DAOWLV010000260.1 GCA_030643455.1 Candidatus Krumholzibacteriia bacterium
CCCGCTTCATCTCACAAAACCAAGCCCGGACCATCTGGTCCGGGCTTGGTGCGTAAGCGCAGTACTTCATGCTCTTCTTCCTGCCCTTGAGAGTCGGTCCTCAGCCGGCAGTGGCCTGATGCAAAAAGGAACCGGGTAATCCGCAGCGCCGAAGGCGTGAGGACATCCCGGTTCCTTTTTGCATCAGGTCACTGCCGGTTGAGAACCAACTACTCCACCTGCATCATCAAGTACATGAGCATCCCCCCCCGCTCCAGATGGAACGCGGCCGAGGCACCGAACTCAAGCTCCTTCACCAGTTTTTTAAGGCTCCGCAGGCCCTTCACCGGCTGACCGTTCAGTGTGTAGACCACGTCACCGGGCATGAAGTGTTCCCCCAGCAGACTGACGTCAACGGCCAGGGCGGCCACGATCACGCCTTCGACCTTGCGTGGCTTGAAGGGCAGCAGACGGGTCGTGTCCTTGTCCAGGTCGAGAGCCAGGATTCCGAGTTTTTTCACCAGGTTCCGCTCCTGGGTAATCATCTCGAAGAAGCGATAATCAGGTTCGACCCTCTCGATGACTTCCACTTCCTTGGTGAACTTCTTGCCGTCCCGTATCACTTCCAGGGACACCTTCCCGCCGATCTGCTTGTTGTAGAGATTCACCTAGAACTGCCGACCGTTTTCCATGGCCTTGCCGTCGAGCGAGACGATGATGTCGCCCACATGCAATCCCGCAGCGTCGGCGGGGCCGTTGGGGAAGACGTCGCCCAGGATGACGCCCCACATCCTCTCGATGCCCAGGGGTTTTGCCAGCCAGGGGTTGAGGGTCTGGGGATTGACCCCGATGACGCCGCGCTTGACCCGGCCGGTGGCGCGGATCTGGTTGAAGATGTTCTTGGCGATATTGCTCGGTGCGCTGAAGCTCAGGCCTTCGCTGCCGCCGCTCTGGGTGAAGATCAGGGTATTGATGCCGATGACCTCGCCGCGGGAGTTGACGAGCGGTCCACCGCTGTTGCCGGGGTTGACGGCCACGTCGCTCTGGATGTAGATCATCGGATTGTCGAGCTCGAGCTGGCGGGCCACCGTGCTGATCACGCCGAAGCTGACGGAATTGGTCAGGCCCATGGGGCTACCGAAGGCAAATACGAGCTGGCCCTGGAAAACCTCGTCCGAATCGCCGAGGGTCAGGAAGGGCAGATCGGTCTTCTCGATCTTCAGGACGGCCAGGTCGGTTTCCTTGTCCACGCCGATGATCTGGGCGCCCACGATGTCGCCGCCGGTTTCCAGGATAGAGTTTCCCGCACTGACGCCCAGCGCCTGGGGTGACAGTTTTACCTGCACCCGTTTGGCGCCTGCCACCACATGGTTGTTGGTCAGGATGTAGCCGCCGGAATCCAGGATGATGCCCGACCCGGTGGCCTGCTGCTTGCCGAACAGGGCCACGCCCTGGGGCATTGAGCCCATCAGGGCCCCGAAGGACGAGGTGTAGATCTGCACCACCGCCGGGCTGACGGTCTGGGTCAATTGCCTGATCTCATTGCTGAAGGAGGTGAGGTCCCATTCCTTGTCGGACTGGGCGGCCGCGGGAGTGGTGAACAGGCCGGCCGCCAGGCAGATGACCAATCCGGCCAGAATGGCACTGTTCAGGATTCGTTTCTGGATGGGAAAGAGCACAATGACCTCCATGCGGGCAGAGCCCGGTTGGGAAGGGGGATTCCTTGGGCGGGGATTCATGTTTCGTGGACATATGGTAGGGGGAAAGGTGGCTCAGGTCAACGTGGGTGGCCCGGAAACAGGAAAAGAAGGCCCCGGGCAGCTGCCCGGGGCCAGGAAAAGAATCGTCCGACAGGGCCCTATTTCACGAGAACCATCCGGCCGGCCTCGCTGAAGCCGCTCCCGGTGGTCAACCGATAGAAATAGGTTCCCGAGGCCACCGAACGTCCCCGATGATCGACGCCGTTCCAGGTCGCGGTATGAGGACCAGCGGCAAGGTCGCGGTCGATCAGTGTGCGGACCAGCCGACCGTCGACGGTGTAAACGTCCAGCCGAGCGCCTTCCGGCCGCGCCAGGGCGAATTCGATGGTGGTCGAGGGATTGAACGGGTTGGGATGAGCCAGGCCCAGGGCGGTCACGCGGTTCGGGACCGTGTCGTCCACACCGCTGGGCAGATCCTCGCCCTGGACGATGGCCACCGATTGGTTCGAGAATGTGGGCCCCAGGAGCTGGTAGGTTCCGTCGGGCCAGTAGATCTCGATCTGATCCACGATGGTCGATGCATCCAGCCCGAAGTGCAGATCCAGGGAGTTGTTGCACAGGTAACCGGCTCCTGAGGTGACCATTCGGGTCTGGGAGACGCCGCCCGCGCTCAGCACGACCCTGGCTCCGATGGCGCTTGTGTTGTTGCCGGCTCCGGTCAGGTGCAACTTGATCCAGCGCCGGCCTTGGCCCATTTCGTTACTGAACAGGACATTGGACGCACCCTCGCGCGAGATGAACACATCCACGGCACCGTCGCCGTCCATGTCGCCACAGGCGACGGCGTTGCCGGGGCCGTCGGCTTCGTCCGGCCCGACAGGCACGCGTATGAAATTGCCTGCGCCGTCCCCGAGAAGCAGAAGATCGGGCTGGTTGTTCCGGACCACGTACAGATCAAGGAAGGTGTCATTGTCGAAATCGGCCCAGGCCACACCCCGTCCGTCGCCCATGTCACCCAGGTTGGAACCGACCACCTGGGCGAAATGGAATTCGCCGGTGGCACGGTACAAAATGTCGCTCATGCCCTCGTTTGCCACGTAGAGATCAAAATCCCCATCGTTGTCGAAGTCCCCAAAGGCCGCGCCCATGGCCTTGCCCATGTCATTCAGGCCGGCGGTGATGGTCAGGTCGGAAAACCCGAAATCGGTATTCTGAATGTAGAGGTTGGATTGGAACTGGTTGGCGATGAACAGGTCGCAGCGGCCGTCCAGGTCGCCATCGGTCCAGCAGGCGGCGTTACCGTTGCTGTCGTCGGATATCGCACCGCCCTGGAGGGCAAACAGGAAAGTGCCGCCGCCGATGTCACCAAAACTCCTCAAGAGGGTGTTTTCTTCGCCGTGATTGACGACGTAGATGTCCAGTTCCCCATCCAGGTCGTAATCGACCCAGCTGATGCTGGAACTCGGTCCCGCATCATCCATGCCGATGGCCGTGGCTGTCGTGAAGCCTCCGCTACCGTCACCGATCATCAGGATGTTTGTCTCGTTGTTGCGGGAAAGGATCACATCCAGGTTGCCGTCGCCATTGATGTCCGCCCAGGCGGCGCCGCGACTGGCCCCCCCTTCGGTGATCGGACCGGCCGCGATGTCGTTGAACACACCGCCACCCTCATTGCGCAGCATCTGGTCAGCGGCGCCTTCGTTGGCGACGTGGATGTCCAGGTCGCCGTCACCATCGACATCGACCAGGCTGACCGCCTGCCCGGGACCGGCATTTCCGATATCCCCGGCTGTGGAGTGGGTGAAGGGCCCGTCGGTGTACACCCCGTGAAAGGTGATGACGCCATCTTCAGCCACGACCAGGGTCTCCGGGTTGTTGGCCGGAGATTCCCAATGCGGGATGTCATGCCAGGTGATGGTGTAGCTTCCGACCGCCCAGAGATTGATGGACACGTCACCGTTCCTGGAAAGGTCCAGGTCGGGGCCGGTCAGGGTCCAGGGAGCCTCGACACCATCGGGCTCGGCGTCGACGATCAACTGGGCGGCGTAGTCGGCAACGGCCTGGGTCGCCTGGTGGATCTCCTTGGTGTCCATGTCCTGGACCACGACGATGAGCCTCAGATCGGTCTCGTTCCAGTTCGGATCCATATGGAAGGTCCGGTCCACGGTGACCGTCTCTCCCGGTGAGGTCAGGGCAAAGGGCTCCCCGGTAAGCATGTCCACGACCATGTTGGACTGTCCGTGCAATCCTTCCTGGCAGACAAAAAACTGCACCAGGTTGTTGGAACCGCTGACTGCCAGATCGACGTCGATCTGCACCGAAAGCAGGATGTCGTCACCCACCTTGGTGTAGTTGGCAGCCATGATCAGGGGGCTGGCGATGGCCATCTGGCTATACACGATGGGATCGTAGGAGGAGAACATGGAACCGCTGGCTTGGCCGCCGACCACATTTTCCGTGCCGCCGAACATGACGTTCGGGGTGCCGGAAATCCCGTACCAGGCTGCGCGGGCATTGCCCTCGGGGATGGAATAGGGCGCTCCGAAGTAGAAGGTCATTGGCAGGAATTCACTGGTGTCGTAGATCGACTCGAGATCGTTGAATCCGCGCACGGCGGAAGGGCAGTAGGGTCAGTTGTCCGCAGACCAGAGTTCTCCGACGACAGCGCGGTCCGCAGCGTAGACAAAGCCCGGGGCGCTGAATAATCCGACGGCCAGGGCGAAAAGGAGAAGGCCCGTGAGCCTGGACGATTGCTTCGAGGCGTTCAGCATGGGAGAAACTCCTAAAAAGAGGGGCATGGGGTTTCGAAACCTCGATATTATAATACTACAATGTAAGTGGGGAATCAGGAAAATTGTGTCTTGCGGCGACCGGGCCCGGGGCCCGTCTACTCCACGGGCAGGACCAGGCCGGCTTCCATCAACTGGGTGATGAAGGTATTGAGATCCTCGGTGGCCGTTGAGGCAGCCACCTCGTATTCCTGCAGGATTTCGTCCAGAATGGTGCCCAGATCGTTTTTGCCGTCGATCTTGTTCCAGATGAAGGCCCCGATATCCTCGATCGAGTGTGTTTCCTTGGCTTCCGGGCTCTCGATGACCAGGCCCTTGCCGATGGCGCGCACCGGGCAATCCTCGTTGTGGGCCAGGATCGTCTTCATGTCCATCATGACCAAGCTCCTCACCATGACCAGGTTCCTCCATGGGCAGCGGCCGTGTCGGAATCAATCCCATTTTTCCCGTCCGGGGATGATCCGGTTCCAGAGTCCAGCATCGGACATAATACCCGCTTGCTTGAGTACTAAAGTGATCCGCCTGAATCGGAGGGTGCCCTGGATCCTGGCAAATGATGATTCCTGTTAACTTAATATCATGAAGTACAATACGGGGGTCGGCCACCGGGAATCCCCCTCCAGTTCCCACCCGGAAGGGGTTTGGATGAGGGATGGGTCCGGATCATCCTCGGACGGGGAAGGAAAATACCCTTGACTTTAACAGATATCCGGTCGATAACTTCACAATGAGA
>DAOWLV010000140.1 GCA_030643455.1 Candidatus Krumholzibacteriia bacterium
AGCCGGTAACAAAGATGTCCCCCGTGTCCGTGACGGCCAGATCGCGAGCCTCGTCACTTCCACTGACGGGGCCATCCCACCGGTGGACCCATAGTTCATCGCCGGTTGTCGCGTCGTACGCCACTGTCGCCATGTCCCAGCCGGTTCCCGTCGAACTACCGTCGCTCACACCCGAAACGATCACATCACCGCCGGGTCCTTCCTTGATACAGGTAGCCACATCCCACCAACCGCCGCCGGGTCCGTCGTAACCGTCCGCCTCCCAGATCAATGAACCGTCACTGGAATCGATTTTCAGCACCATGTAGTTGTAGTTGAAGCTGATGTCCTGGACCCCGGCGATCAGCAGGTTGCCTGCGGCGTCACGCACCATCGCCTTGGGGTCGTCACCCCCGCCGGTCGGTCCGTCGTAGACGATTTCCCAGACGGTGTCGCCGTTGTTGGCCGCGTACCGCTGCAGGATCGTATCGTAACCGGAGACCCAGGAGCGCTGGCACATGACGACATCGCCGCCATCCATCAACGCAAGCCAGCTGCTGCGCGTGGCGTTGTTGTCTATGGCGCCGGGAACCTGCCGGGACCATATCTCATCACCGTTAACCTTGTTCAGCTTGCGGGTCAGGCAAAAGGCCTCGTTTCCTTCGCCGACCACGAAACCGGTCACGACCGGGTTGTCGTCCGGCCCGACCACGATATCCCAGGCGACGTCGTCCAGGCCGGCCGATCCGCCGTGATAATCAACCCAGACGACGTGACCGTCGCTGGCGTCCAGTTTCAGGGTCAACATCTGGATGCCCTGTGTGTCGACCGTACCGCGGCCCGTGAAATAGACGTTGTCCTGGCTGTCGTGAGCGATGGCCAGGGCCGCTTCGTTCAATCCTTCACTGCTTGCGTAATGCTGGGACCAGAGTAACTCCCCGGTCTCACCGTCCAGTTTCAGGACGATGATATCGTCACCCTCGCCTCAGCCCACGCAGCCGCGGATGAATCCCGCGACCAGCAGCTGGCCCACCGTGTCCCAGGTCATCTCGCTGATGGCCACGTCCTTGTCGTCGTAACCTCGATAGCGGTAATCCCACAGTTCGTGGCCGTCGGTCCGGTCCAGCTTGCGGATGCACATGTCGGTTCCGCCGACCAGATCGCTGGATTCACCGCCGACGATAAGATTACCGTCCGGATCGACCAGCAGACAGAAGCCGTCGTCGACGAAGTTGGCGCCGCCGTCGTGTTGATCAATCCACACCAGGGACGGATCGGCCAAGGCCGCGCCAACCAGGAACAATCCGGTGACCGCAATAACGAAGGTCAAGGGCCGGAATTGAATCATGGCATGATCTCCTCGAATCCAGGGCAAAGACCGGGTTTGATACCGGTCTGGTCGGTCATCTTGATACATGAGATTTTAACACAAATCCTGCGGGATAGACAGGTAGCATACCTGAGGGGCCGCAATACACTAACCGTTCCACGCCGAAAGGGTGTAGGATTACCGGGACCTCGAACCCGAAAGGCACCCGCTTGTCCCCTGGTGAACGTCACCCGGAATTCTCGTGGCCGACCCTGGCTGTATCGACCATCCTGAGCATCCAGCTGCTGGTGCTGATGGAGTGGGTCTTTTTCGTGACCAAGCCGTCGTTCCTGGCCGTCCTCCCGGTCGGGCCACGTCTGCGGGTTCTGGGACTGACACCCCTGCCCATGCTGGTGATGGCGGCAGCGTTGCTGGTTCCCCTGGCCTTGGCTGCATTTCTGCTGCGTCATAGACCAAGTGCGGCGAGGCTGCTGGGCCGGTTGGGAGTCCTGGTGCCGGCCGCCGTACTGGGGATCCTGATCATGCTGATGGCCGACAACTTTGCCAATACCGTACTGGGTTGGTCCATCCAGCGCAGCGCGGGAATCGGACGGGTGTTGGTGGCGATCCTGGTCCTGGGCGCCTTCGTTCTCGGATGGCGCACGGCTCGGGGCTGGACGCGGTACTTCGCCTCACACGGCCGACTGGGTGCGGGATTGGCGGGCATCTGCCTGGCGGCCTCACTGGTTGCGCTTGTCGGTGCGGGGGCCGGAGGGATTTCCCCCGGCAAGCTTGATCCAGGGCCGCTGGAAAACCTGGCGGATCCGTTACCCAACATCCTGCTCCTGGGCAGCGACGGTCTGAACGCCAATCATCTTTCCGCCTATGGATACGAGCGCGCGACCACCCCCAACCTCGAGGACCTTGTTTCATACAGTTTGTTCTGCGAGAACAGCTTCTCCAATTGCGACCATACGACCGGCTCACTGACCTCGATGTTGACCGGTCGCCTGCCCACCGAAACACATGTCACCTACCCTCCTGACATCCTGACCGGAAACCAGGCCTACCAGCACCTGCCTGGACTGCTGAAGCGCCTGGGTTATTACACCGAGCAGATCAGCATCCGTCACTATGGCGACTCCTTCGATGTGAACATGCGCGAGGGATTCGACCGAGCGGCCTTCCGCGACCGGGCAGCGGCACAGACCTCGCTTCGTTTCGTCGGATTGGTGGGACAGGAGGCTGGCCTCTTCTTCGAAACCATCACCGACAGGATCCGCGTACGACTGGCCCACGTCGTGGGTCTGGGTGTGCTGCCGAGCGCCTATCAGGAAGCCGTCCACGCGGACCGCCTGACCGGGCACACCGACGCCCAGCGCTTTCAAGGCCTGGTCGAGGCTTTACGCACTGCGCCGGAACCCTTTTTCGTGCACACCCATCTCATGGCCACCCACGGGGCCCATTTCACGCCTTCGATGCAGCATTTTTCGGCAGGGCAGACCCAGAATAAGGACTGGAATCTGGACTTCTACGACGACGCCATCCTGGAGTTCGACGGTGCCATGGGCAATCTCGTCGAGATCATGCGTGAACGGGGCGTGCTGGGCAACACCCTGATCATCATCTATTCGGACCATGGCATGCGCTCGAACGCACGCCAGCGCACGTTACTGATGTTCATCTTTCCCGGGGGGGATCATGCCGGGCGGATCACCGGCAACGTTCAGAACCTGGACATCGCCCCGACCATCATCGACTACCTGGGCCTGGATGTGCCTACCTGGATGCACGGTCGGTCGCTACTCATTGGTTCGGCCACTGCTCCGCCCCCCGTCTTCAGCACGAGTTTCCGAGGCGACGCCTTGCGGCGGATCGTGCCCGATGGGCCCTTCGAAGTGGACGCGGCCGCGGCCGGGCCCCCGTTCTTCTCCATGGGGCGCCTGAGCATGATTGTAGGGCAGAGGGTTTATTCCTTCGATCTCATCAATCCGGCGCTCGACATCCACGACCTCACCGACCACACCGCCCCCTACCCGGAGGCCGATCTGCCCACTGCCGAATCGGCGGGCCAGCTCCTGGTCGACCACCTCCGCCAGAGGGGTTGGGACGTGGAGGGGCTGCCGGATCCATTGCCTTTCAAGGCCGTACACTAGGCCGACGGTTCAAATCTCGTCCAGCCGCTCCCCCATCCGGAGTCGATGCCGAAGCCCCATCAACTTTTCGTCCAGCGCGCGCAGTTCGATGAGGTTGGCCTTTTCCTTCTCGCTGGGTTCGATCACCTTCTGCATGGCCCCGTTGTTGATGATGACCCTGCGGTCCCCCATCAAGGCCAGGATCGGGTCGTGTGTCGCCATCAGCACGATCTTCTCTTCGCGGATCAAGATATCCAGAGCCTGCTGCCGGTCGATGCCGGCGTTTTCGATCTCGTCGATCAGCACCACAGGGCTGGAGCTCAGCACCGCGGTGTCGGCGATCATCAGCGCGCGCGACTGCCCACCCGAAAGACTCGTCACCGGCGTGTCGAGTGCAAAGGGTTCACCGGCCAGTTCGTTGGCCCAGTTCCAGATGCGCTGGATCTTCTGTTCAGGGTCGGTGGCCAACCGACTCTCGGCGTGAAGGTTCAAGAACTCCTCCACCGACAGATCCATGACGAAATTCATGTTCTGACTAAGCTGGGCTACCAGTTTGTATTCCGCCGAGAAGCGCCACTTGTCGTCGGGCACCTGGCCGTTGATCGTCACATGGCGTCCGGTGGGCGTGTCGCCCCGGGCCACCCACTCGATGTCCGCCAGCAACCGGCTCTTGCCGCTGCCGGTGGGACCTACGATACAGATCACCTCACCCACCTTCACCGTCAATTCGGCCACAGGCTCGGGGCTGCCGTCCTTGGCGCGGCCACCGGTGATGGTCACCTCGCTCACCTTTTCTTCATTGGCACCCAGGAAATCCTCCATGACGTCGATGAACCCGTCCAGGTCATCCAACTGGTCAGTGTCGAGAAACTCGGCCAGCCGGGCTCCGGGCCTGTCGGCGATTTCCCCAAGCCCGTTGTCGGCCAGCTGTTGCTGGACAAAAGGCCAGCGGGCAAAAACAGCCTCCACGGTCAGGGTCTCGAGCTGCCGGCTCATGATTCGCCTCCGGTGTCCATCGGTCCCAGCTCTTGCGGGCCGCCGTCGGTCTTGAAACCGGTGGGAAGATCGAGATCCATCTTGCGCACGTTGCCCATCTGGTAGTCCGACCCGATGCGGGTTTCACCCAGGCAGTAGGAGCACAGTGCGGCAGGCATCGAGAAACGCAGCTTTTTCCCTTCGACCGTGGCGGTCTCCTCGGCACCGGTCCACAGGGTGCTCAGTTCGAAGCTGCCCTGTCCGGTGATACCGTTCACGTGCAGAATGCGAGCCTTGGTGTTGACCATGTGCACCCGCGAAGCGAACACCTCGCGTTCGGCCTGACTCACGATGTCGCCCTTGGTGATCACCACCACGTCGGCGGCCTTGAGCATGGGTCCGATCTTCTTGGGAGTTCCGGTGCCGCTGAGATTGTCGATCACGCAGATGGCCAGCACCTCGCGAATGTGGGGCGAGCACCGGTTGCACAGGCCCGCGCTCTCGCTGACCAGCACGTCGAGCCCCTCCTGAAGGCCCCACTGGACGCACTCCTCCACGTTGCTGACGAAGTAGTGATCCGGACACAGCGCTCCGGCCAGCCCCTTCCGCACGGCGATGCCGTTCTTGCGATAGAGCTCGTCGTCGTCGGTGAACAGGCAGTCGAATTTCACCACGCCGACCTTCTGACCGGCCTTCTGCAGATGTTCGAGAGTCTTGAGGATCACCGCGGTCTTGCCCGAGCTGGGCGGGCCGCTCACGGTCACGAATCGCATCTACCTACCTGCCTTCAGGAAGATGTCGTTGACCCGGGGAATCAGTTCGCCCAGGTCGTTCTGCTTGATGAAGTCCCAGCCCAGCCACATCAACGGCGCCTTTTCGGGCACCTGGTTGACCACTTCGGGATGGCAACTGGGGAACAGGCCCCGGTGGCTGAGGATCTCGCCCACCTCTTTGCTGGCGAAGAAATCGGCGATGCGGCCCGCTTCTTCAGGGGCCGAATTCTTGAGCAACATGAAGATGGGGCTGACCACGGCGCCGTCTTCGGGCCAGACGATCTCGGCATCGGGGTTGAACTGGGCCATCTTGCTGAAGAAGAAGGGAATCACCGAGACCATGGGACCCTTGCCGCCCTTGGGCGCAAAGCGTCCCGCCACCTGGCTGGGGTGCATTCCTTCGAGAAGATTGCGGCCGATCGCCTCGACGCCCTCGTCGCCGAATTCCTTCCAGATCGTCAGCAGGATTCCGTTGAACAGATCGAAATCACCCACGGGCATGGCGATCTTGTTCTTGAAACGGGGCCCGAGGATTTCCTTCCAGGTGCGCGGAACATCTTCGCCTTCTTCGAGCTGCGTCTTGTCCACCAGGAACACCGCCGGGACCACCGCGAGCAGGGCGTAGTGTCCGTCGGGATCCTTCAGGCCGTAAGGCTCCATCATGTCATTGTGCCTGGACCATGAGCGGTCGACAAACACGCTCCGATCCTTGAAACGAGCCATGTTCTTCCTGTCGAAAAAAGCCTCGAAGCCCGCGGACAGGAAGATGTCCGGAAGATCGGATTCGTCACTGATGTACTGCATGCCCGCTTCCAGGGCATCGGCCCCGACCGAAGCGGCGGCCAGTCGCACGCCGATGGTCTTGCCCGTCTCGGCTGTGATCTTCTGACTCAGATTGTCGAACGCTTCCAGCATCGGTATACGCACCGGACAGGGCAGCAGACCAGCCACCTTGATGTCACCTTCGGTGGGGAAGATCTGCGACTCGTCGGCCGCCATGGCGAGGGTCACATCTTCCTTGGTCCTATTTTCCTTCACGGAGTTGTCCAGCAGCGCCGTGAAGGCCCCCAGGTCCTTGCCTTTCATCTGCACGGCCTGGCCGAGGGTGACCATCTTGCCGTTTGTCGTCCGTTTCTTCTCGTCCCCCACGTGTTCGTACCCGTTGGCCACGAAAACATCGATCGTTTCGGGGAATTTCTCGGTGATGTCGAAGAGGGTCATTTCAGGGGCGATGGTGGATTCAGGCATGGTTACTCCCGGACCGAAATGGTATTATCAACAAAAAAGATCCTTTTATCCAATTTATTCTCTAATGGTGGAATCGCAAGATAAAGAGGAATTCGACCCTATCCCACCCCGTATCTTTCTTTCAATACGTTCAAATGATGGCGTTCATGGCCGGCGATCAACCACGGGATGGCGCGCGCGGTCATCCCCGACCCGTTCGCTGAACCGGCCCGGTCGATGCCCGTCTGGTCCAGGCTGCGGAACAGGTAGAGATGGTCCGTACGGCATACGTGCTGTTCGCGCCACAGGGTGGGTAGCTCGCGCGTATGGGCGTTCGAGTTTTGACCCCAGAGATTTTCATCCATGCCCGGTTGCTCACCCGGTTCGCCCCGGGCGAACCACAGGGCCCGGAAGGCAAACAGCCGTTCGGTGTCGATCAGATGACCGATGACCTCTTTTATCGACCATTTTTCAGGCTGATACCGGTATTCGGCGCGGCTGTCGTCCAGGGTGCGCATCAGGGTGAGCATCTCCAACCCCTGCTTCTTCAGGTGCTTCAGGATGTCGGTCACGTCGGCAGGGACCAGATCCAGGTAGGTCTGGTAGTACGAATCAAATTCCTCGGCTGTCGGGCGAGCGAAATCAGCCACGTCGTGGTCCTCCTGGGAGGGAAAAATCAAATACCATTTACGGTTCGGTTCCCGATCCTAGCACCTGCTGAGGGTTATCGATAGAGTGCAGCGGAAAATTCATCCATCCACTCCTGCAGATCCGACCCGTACACCTGGCGTGCGTTGGCCAGCCGCTGATCCCGGTAGAATTCCAGGAACTTCTCCTTACCGCCCTTGTCGATCAATACCTTCACCCAGGCTCCCCCGACCGGATATGAAACATCCAGCGGCATCAGGCTCCAATCCTCCCAGAGGGCCGCCAACTCGACCTGGATGGACAACTCCGGAGCATCCGCGAGCGCGGCCCGGGCCAGGGCCAACTGGTCACGGCCCGTCTGATCATGGTAAACCGAAATACCCTCGTTGATCAGGCCGGTCACATGTTCGGGGTTCATGGCGTGATGGGAGATCACGTGGGTCATTTCGTGACCGACGGTCTGTTCTGCCCGCGCGTGAACGAGGTTCAACTCCGGCCTGGCGAAACCCAGGGGCGGCATACTAGCGATCAGGGCTTCGTCCTTGTCCCTCCACACGAAAAACCGGATGGGCGCCGCCGGACCTCCCCCGAACCAGGCTGTAATTTTTGAATAGGCCGCCTCATGGGTGCGGGCGAAGGTCACCCCATCGAAACCGGCC
>DAOWLV010000358.1 GCA_030643455.1 Candidatus Krumholzibacteriia bacterium
GACCGTAACCGTTGGCGATCTGACCCAGGACATTATCCGTGTCACGGCGGGCATGGTGGCACTGGGCGCACAGCTGACCGGTTTCCTTGCCCGTCATGTGGAACACTTCCGGGTCGCCCGGTGCGTACGGAAAGGTGTACGACACGAAAACGTCGCCGACGTTGCGGACCTGGGCCTCGTGGCCGTCGCCACCTTCACCCATATGGGGATCGTGGCAGGTCACACAACCGATGAAGTTGACCGTGGAGTCGAATTCGTAGTTCGCCAGGGCCGGATCGTTGGCCGCGATAAACCCTTCGCTGGTGTGGCAGGCATTGCACGAACCGGATGTCGCGTAGTGTTCGGTGTTGAACGCGTCCAGATCGCCTCCGGCAGCACTTGCGTGGCCCGAGGTGGCATAACCGCCGGTGAAGTCACCTTCGGGTCCCTTGAACTGGGTGACGTGGCAAGGGTAGCAGTGCGAATCGATGTCTTCCTCGGTGACGTTGGCCGGGTCATGGGTGCCGATGGTCGCAAAGTTCACCACCGGCGTATGGTCGTTGAAGTTCGGACCCATGGGACCGTGGCAGCTCTCGCACTGTACGGCCTCGAGGACCTCTCTGCGCATGGCGGCATCGTCGCCTTCAACGCCGAAGTAATCGTCATACCCGTTTGAGTCCGGATTGTCCGCGGTCATCCAGTCGTCGGAACCGAAGGTCACAGGACGGTCCCAACCAGTGGTGTGACACTGGAGGCAGTAGGGATTCGTCGCGTTTTCACCGGTCAGGCTGGCCATGGCGTGGGAGTGCCCGGTCAAGGCCATCTGGTCGACCGCATTCACGTGGCAGTGGGTACACGGGGTGCCGGATTCACCAATGTAGGTGAATTCGGAAGCGTAGGCGTCCTGACCATCAGCGCCTGCAGGGCCAGCAGGGCCAGCAGGACCCTGGTCGCCTTCGCAGCCGGCCAGCATCAGCGGCAGGACCAGGATCAACAGACCACCTGCCTTAAAGAAATGCTTGGAATTCATCGATTTCCTCCTTGGGGATTGCCCAGCCTGACGAGACTCGTTTATCACGTATGAAAGATCCGATTCTTTCAGTGTGATCTTGGTCGTCCCCATTTTTCGGCAGAGTTAAAATAATATCAACTGTTTTTTGGTTTTTTATTTTCAAAATTCAGAAAAAGACTCTTGTTTTCATAATCGATTGAATATTAGACACTTACCGGAATTAATCTGGCTAGACCAGCGAATCCACCACCAATACCGCCGCAACCACCAGGGCGAAAGTGTTGATTTCCATGAAACGGATACGGCAGCTGCGAACAAACGGGGCCAACTCCTGGTCATCGGCCCTGAGCAGACTGGTTGCCCGGATGACCACCACCAGCCCCGCCCCCGCGATGACCCAGGCTGCCGGTGTGTGGTCGAACAAGGCGGCCAGCGGAAGCATGAGAGCGGCTACGCACACCGAAGCGATCCACAGGAAGGTCAACCGGACGATCTGCCGGCGGTCAAACCGGTCGAACAGCGAAGGCATCCCGCCGTCGGCATAATCCTTTTCATAAAACAGCAACAGCAACCAGAAGTGGGGAATCTGCCAGAGAAAGAAAAAGAAGGCCACCTGGTGAATGGTGGGGTCGCTCAGGTATCCGCCCGCGGCCACCCAGCCCACCACCGGTGGCAGGGCGCCGATGAAAGATCCCGGCAAGGCGGCGAATGGAGTCACTCTTTTCAGTGGGGTGTAGACGCCGTTGTAGATTACCGCTGCGCAAAGGCCCAGCAGGGCCGCCGTGCCTGACACCGACCACAGAACCGCCGAACCCGCGGCCAACAACAACAGGGCATAGACCAGGGCCGCGCCACGATACACCCGGCCCGAGGGGATGGGGCGTCCGGCTGTGCGGGGCATCCGTGCATCGACCGGCGCGTCCTGCACCTGATTGAGCGCGGCGGCGCCACATGCCTGAAGCATGATGCCTGCCAGGACCGGCAACAGGGGAAGATCGATGCGCCCTCGCGCCATCGCGTAGCCCACGAAAGTGGTCACGGTCGAGGCCACGGTGATGCGGAGTTTCAGAAGTTCCAGCCAGGGTTTCATGGCGCCACTCTCACGGTCACAGGTCCGGGTTACAGCTCCTTGATGACCTCGATGATGGCCTCTATCTCCTCTTCGGTCAACAGGTCACCCTGGGCAGGCATGAGTGGCTGGTATCCCTCGACGATGTCCGCGTTGGGCTCGAAGATCGATTTGCGGATGTATTGCTCGTCCACCACGATCTGACGGGGCACACCGTCGGTCACCACCGTTTCGGTGCGGCCGAACATGCCCTTGAAGCTGGGGCCGATCAGTTTGGAACCATCGATGGTGTGGCAGGCCACGCAGCCCTTGATCGCCAGCAGCTGCGTGCCCTCCGGCGGGCCCGTGTCCACGCCCAGCCACTCGTCGAATTCCTTGGCCGGGATCGATCTGACCATCGACAGCATGGCGCTGTGCCGTTCGCCGCAGTATTCGGCGCAGAAGATGTTGTAGTCGCCGTCACGGATGGATTCGAACCAGGCGTGGTTCGTGCGCCCGGGCATGCAGTCCTCCTTCAGCCGGAAGGCCGGCACGAAGAAGCTGTGGATCACGTCCGAGGATTCCAGGTTGAGGGACACCGGCCGTCCCGTGGGCACGATCAGCTCGGTGGACTGCTTGCCGTTTTCGTACTCGAACACCCACGACCACATCTGCGCCTTCACCGTGACGGGCATGGCATCCTCGGGAATGTCGCGCATGACCTTGAACCCGGCCCAGCCGTAATAGAACATCACCAGCACCAGGATGGTCGGCAGCACCGTCCACAGGGTTTCCAGGGTGACGTTGTCCTTGATCTGGGCGGGGTTCGGATTCTTCGACCGGCGATACCGCACCAGGAAGTAGATCATCACTCCGGTCAGTCCGATCAGCAGCAGGACCGACGTGCCCAGGATGAAGATGAAGGCCCTGTCCACCAGGCCGGAATAGCTTGAAGCTCCGTTCATGTCCATCCCTTATCGAAGAAGGTAATCGAAGAAAGTCAGCCCGATGAAGGTGCCGAGGATCCCCACCGCCACCAGGAACATGGCGATGAAACCCTTCTTCTCGTACTTGAGGTGCATGAAATACATGAGAATCAGCGTGGCCTTGATCGGCGTGACGACCATGGCCACCAGGATTCCGATTTTTCCGGGAAAGAAAACCGATCCGCCAACCGTGATGGCGGTCAGGACCAGCAGGCCGACCCAGACCATGACAAAGAGCCCGTCCGGCAGGACGTGGGGCTTGTCGGTATGATCTTCCGCAATGGCTGCGGCTGCGTGGGAGTTGCTCATCTCGAATCCTCTCTCGAACCGGATCAGGTTGTCAGGTAGAAAAGCGGCAGCAGGAAGATCCAGACCAGATCCACCAGGTGCCAGTACAGTCCCGTGTATTCCAGCATGCCGTAACTGCCGGAGTTCAGGGCCCCGGAGCGGATCTTCGCAAGTACGACCAGCATCACGATCATGCCGATGATGACGTGCACGCCGTGCAGCCCGGTCATCATGAAATACAGATTGAAGAACAGCCCTTCCCCGTGGGGCATTTCGTGCAGGTGATCCATGCCCGGAAAGATTCCGTGATCGTACTTGGCGCTCCACTCGAAGAACTTGATCACCAGGAAGGTCGCCGAC
>DAOWLV010000333.1 GCA_030643455.1 Candidatus Krumholzibacteriia bacterium
CGTGGGCATGGTTTCCCCTTTGAGAGAAAAGGCGATTAAATTGCAAAATTTGCCCTCCATCCACTTTCTCAGCATCGTGATCCTACCATTGATGACATCCCTCTGTCAATCCAACTGCCCTATTTTGCAAGCAAATAGGACAATTCCGGGCCTATATCCAGAATTCGCAGCCAAAATGAACACACCGGATCGCCCTCCAGAAAACTGGCCTGATGAGTTAAGTACCTTCAGCAGTTGACCATACGTTCTCAGCGGTGCTAGGATCCATCCTTCGCCCAGGGACATGGCCGACGGCAGGCGTCTGTTGCCCCCATCCCCTGCAAAAACACGTGATCCGGGTGAGGTCAAGAAACACTCGCATGAAATTGTCCGCAGCTCTGAAATCCGGTCTGGCGGCCACCACCGTTGGCCTCTTGCTTGTTGCCAGCGTACCTGACGCCCGGGCAGGCGAACAGAAAACCCTGCCGGTCGGAAGCCGCCAGGGCGAGCTGGAATTCGACGGACTCCTGGACGAACCATTCTGGCAGACTGCCCCGTCCATCGACAGTCTGACCATGGTCGAACCGCACGTGAACCAGCCCGCCTCCCGCCGGACCGTCGTGAAGATCGTCACTGACAATGAGAACATCATCCTGGGCATCGTCTGCTACGACGATCCTGAGGCGATCACCGCCTATTCCAAGGCCCGCGATGTGGAATTGGACGACGAGGACCACATCAAGTTCGTTTTCGACACCTACCGGGACGAGCGCAACGGGTTCATTTTTGCCGTCAATCCGTTCGGGGCCCGATACGATGCCCTGGTCGCCAACCGGGGCGAGGGTGAAAATTCCAACTGGGACGGGGTCTGGGACGCCAAGACATCCATCACATCCTACGGCTGGAGCGCGGAAATCGTCATCCCGGCCAAGACGCTGAGCTTCAAGAGGGACCTGCGCGAGTGGGGCTTC
The DNA here is from genome assembly GCA_030643455.1 of Candidatus Krumholzibacteriia bacterium. GTDB lineage: Bacteria > Krumholzibacteriota > Krumholzibacteriia > LZORAL124-64-63 > LZORAL124-64-63 > JAGLCY01. The sequence goes on from DAOWLV010000333.1 coordinate 951, forward strand.
AACATCGAACGGCGCATCCAACGACTGCTGGAAAAGGACCGCTGGTCTGCCATTCAACAGGACTATCAGGTCATCAGTCTGGGTCAGACGGGCCTTTTGACCGGCCTGCCCGAATTCGACCTGGGTCTCGGCCTGCTGGCGAAGATTTCCCCCACCGCGGGTTTCCACAAGAACAAGGGCGACAAAACGGAATTTGACGCCGACCTGAGCGGCGACCTGACCAAGCGGATCACGCCCGACGTTTCGGCCACCCTGACGATCAACACCGATTTCGCCGAAACCGAAGTGGACGCTCGCCGCACCAATCTGACCCGCTTCCCCCTGTTCTTCCCTGAAAAGAGGACCTTTTTCCTGGAGGGAGCGGACATCTACGATTTCGGCCTGGGGCTGGGGGCGGACGTGATCCCTTTCTTCAGCCGCCGCATCGGACTTTACCAGGGGGCCGAAGTGCCCATCATCGCCGGCGGCAAGCTGAACGGAAAGGTGGGCGACACCAATTTCGGAGGGTTGTACGTCCGCACGGGCGAAGTCGACGGCCTCGTGCCGGCGACCGACCTGGGCGTGGTCCGCGTGAAACAGAACATCCTGCAGCAGTCCAACGTGGGGCTGATCGCCACGGTCGGCGATCCGAGCGGTCTGAAGGACAGCTGGCTGACCGGCGCCGATTTCACCTACCAGACCACCGACCTGTTCGGGGACAAGAACTTCCTGGTCGGGATCTGGGGCCTTTACAACAGCCGGCCGGACCTCCAGGGGATCAAGACCTCTTTCGGCGTCAAGGTCGACTATCCCAACGACCTGTTCGATATCTCGTTGACGCACAAGTTCATCGGCGATGCCTTCCAGCCGTCACTGGGTTTCGTGCCTCGCAACGGCATCAAGTACTACCGCCTGGGCTTCGACTACATGCCCCGGCCCGCCTGGCCGCGCATCCGCCAGTTCTTTTTCGAAACCTCATCCCTTTTGATCACCGACCTGGATGACCGCTGGGAAAGCTACAGCGTGTTCACCGCCCCCGTTCATTTCCTGCTGGAAAGCGGCGACCGGTTCGAATTCAACATCCGGCCGGTCGGGGAAAGCCTGCGGGAACCATTTGAAATCGGGGATGGCGTCATCCTGCCGGCGGGGGATTACCACTACTTGCGTTACCGCCTGGAGGTGGAAACCGCGAGCAAGCGCGCGGTGAGCGGCGAGATCTCCTGGTGGTTCGGCACCTTCTACAGCGGCACCCTGGACGAACTCGAACTGGAATTGAGCTGGCGTTTGACCAGCAACATCATCCTGGAGGGCAGTTTCGAAAAGAACATCGTCGACCTGCCCGAAGGCACTTTCGAACAGGACCTGTTCGGCACCAGGCTGCAGCTGAACTTCTCGGCCGACCTTCAGCTGAGCAGTTTCATCCAGTACGACAACGAGAGCGATTCGGTCGGCAGCAACACCCGCCTGCGCTGGACGATAACCCCCCTGACGGATCTGTTTGTCGTGTACAATCACAACATCCAGAATATCCCCGAGGATCAATGGCAGTTCGACTCCAACCAGTTCACCGTCAAGCTGAGTTACGGCTTGTGGTATTGACCGGGAAGTGAACATGCGCACCAGAACCAAAATTGCGGGAATACTGGCAACAACCGCCCTTGTTTTGGCCGGTTGCAGCTCCAACGCCCCCGAAGTACCTGAAGTCGAGGGACCGATTTCATACAGCCTGGCAGTCCCCAACATCGGGTCCGTCAAATACACCCTTCTCTCGGAAAACGGCGGCCGCGTATCCTGGTACCGGGGTCCAGCATCCGCTCACCATATGATTGCCTACGATGGTAAGACCCGGAAATGGGGCGCCGATTCCAGGACAGATGTCTATGTCATGGCTGCCGATGGCACCAACAAGGAATGCATCTCCTGTGATACACCGGAGTTCCAAATACTCTACCAGGCCATCCTGGCCCAAAGACAAGCTGTGGACGATCCCAGGTTGGGATTCTGGATCGGCCAGCCGGAATGGCATCCCGACGGAACCCACGTTGTCATCCAGGTAGAGAACCTGAATTCCCTGCACATCAGCGTGAACTTCATGTCGTTCGGGGTTGATAATGATCTTTGGCTCCTGAACGTGGAAACCAAAGAGGCGAGCCGGATCTGGACAACAAGTCTGCCGCGTAATGCAGCCCTGCATCCACGTTTCAGTGACGATGGCAGCAAACTGATTTTTTCGACAAGGATTTTGAATGATCTTGGAAATGTCTGGGATGGATGGGGTATCATCGTGGCGGATTTTGATATCAATCAGCCCCCGGAAAACATGATCTCGAATACCGACCTGATCGCCCCCGATGGCCGCGGCTTCTACGAGACGACCGGCTTTATCGGGGGATCCAACCTAGAATTCTCCTATAGTTTCACGCCATATGAAAACAACACCGTGCTGCCCTACGTGGCTCAGGGACGCATATCAGACGTAAGTGGAACATCCAGCCAGGTGGTCGTTGATTTTGCAGATGCCTGGGATGAAAAACCCCGATATTCACCTTCAACGCTAACCATCGTTCTGATGTCCAGCGTTTTTGACACCCTCTGGAGACCCGCTGACGGCCCCGCAACCCTTCAAACAGACTTGTACCTCGGCACCGCCGGTGGCCCATTTGACCGGCTCACTTTTTTCAATGATCTGGATCGGTATTCTACCCGGGTACTGGTTACAGATCACGAATGGAACCAGACAGGCAACAAACTTGTCGTTCAAGCCATAGCCAACACTTTCGGGGCAACGGCGGATATTTGGCTGGTGGAGTTGCCGCGGGCCTACTAGTCCACGCCGGAAAAGGGCAACCCTGATCCTGGCGCTATTTCAGAAGCATCAACCTTCTGCTCTGTGCGTATCGGCCAGCCTCCAGTCGATAGACATAGGCGCCCGACGGCACGGCCTGCCCCCTGTCGTTCAACCCCCGCCAGTTGTACTGGTGAGGTCCGGCCGTCTGGTCTTTCCCATTGTCCAGAGTGCGAATCAAACGTCCCGCCAGATCGTAAATCCGCAAAGTGATCCGGGTCGATTCACTCAACCGATAGGAAATGGTGGTCGCCGGGTTGAACGGGTTGGGATGGTTGCCCAGGTAGGTCACCAATGACCGGTCCGCTTCCGGTACTGCCGATGGATTGCTGCCTTCCTCCAACGGGAAGTCATGCATGGCATATGGGCCCCAGCGGTGCGCCAGGAGTTGGGAATGGAACAGGGCATTGGCGCCAAACTTCAGGCTGTAGGCATCGTAGCC
>DAOWLV010000051.1 GCA_030643455.1 Candidatus Krumholzibacteriia bacterium
CCCCCGGGGGAACTTTTGGCCATGTAACTCCTTTGTTTCCACCAGAGCTGCCAGAGCTTCCAGCATCAACTCGGCCCGATCATTCGGCACACCACCCAATTTATGGAGCCGTTCAACCAAGGCTGCTCGCCGCGCTTCCTGTTCCGGAGTCAGGTCCATCTGGAAGCGTACAGGCAGCTCTCGCGGCGCCACCACCGGCGGCGATGAAGGAAGCAGCTCACCCTGGCCCGGATCAACCTTGGCCGCGCGTTTGGCTTTCTTCACCTCGTGGATCAATTCCTTGCGAGTTCCCTTGGCCACCTCGAGCCAGGTGTCCTGGGTTTCAGGTGTGGCCACCGAAACGAGTTCCCGCGCCTTGGTGTAGCCGAGTTCCCCAGTGACCACTGCCTCGCGAACGGCGGGCAACTTCTCCAATTGTTTGGCCAGCCGGATGAAGTCGCTGGCCTTGGATTTGCCAAAACCAAGTTCCTGAATGGCGTACTGGTTGATGGAGGAGTGGCCCAGGCAGCGGAAAAGTTTACGGCGCATGACCTCGCCGAACCACAACACGGAGCATTGCTGGGCTTCATCAAGGGCAGTCAGTGAGCGCTGGAGCGAGGCGTGGACCGTAGAGGCGGGTTGATCGGGAATAAAGGAAATAGCCGACATGGAAGTCCTCCAATATTAAGGGTTTTGGGAGGTGCCAACAAGATACGAACAAATAACGAAAAAAGCCAGAAATAATCGCAATAAATCCAAATAAATTAATCCACTTACAAAAACAGACAAAAATGATACCATGTACTCAATAAGGGCCACGAAGGGAAAAGCAAACTCCTCCAAAAACCCCCGGGAAGCCCTCGCCCTTTCCCCTCGGATCACCGCACCCGGCGTCGGGCATAGGTAGCTTTTTCGAACGAACCCAGGTGTAAAAACACCGTCTTCCCCGGTTCGCCCCAGGCCACATCGATCCGGGCCATGCCCACGATGGGGACCAACAGGCGCAGGCCGACTCCGTAGCCGTCGATGAAGTTGTTGGCCGCGAATTCCGGGGCGTCGTCCCAGCCGATGCCCCAATCACCAAAGGCCGCCACTTGCAGGCCACCCCGATATTTGATGCCCCACGGAAGATCCCAGCGTCGTGGAAAGAGCAGGGTGTACCTGTATTCGAGGGTGTTGATCATCTGGTTCTTTCCCTTGCGGGCGGCGAAGGTCCAACCCCGAATGGTATTTGTGCCACCAATGCCGAACTGCTCCCAGGATGCAACCTCGACCCCGACATTGCCCGAACGGATCGTGGTCAAGGAAAAACCGGTCATGGTGTGCCGGTCGGCCAGGTACTGGTAGCGGCGGAAATCCAGATCGACCTGGGTATATTTGCTTGAATTTTCGAAAATCTCGATGGCCTGGGTCAGAACCACTTCGTTCCACCAGCCGTTGGTGGTGCCAATGAAGGCGTCCAGACTGTCGTAACCGAGGTAGAGTCCCAGGCGCGAGGCCCTGTCGTGGTTGTTGGGCGACAGGGTCACGCCGTCGGTGTCGCTGCGAATCGACAGGAACGAGAGGATGCCCCCGACCCGCCCGTGTTCCCCGATATTGGGGCCGCTGGTCAGGTATATCTCGTCGGAGGTTTCGTAGAAGTCCGCCACCAGGTTGTCCTTTTCCCGGTGGAAATACTCGAACTTGTAACCCCAGTGGTTGCCCCACACCCACGGGTTTTCCAGCCAAAATTCCAGTTCGGTATAGCCGCCCACCAGGAAGCGGGCGGAAAGGAAGATGTCCTTTCCCATCAGGTTGGGAACCTTGACCCCCAGGCCTGCCGAAACACCCGTCTCATCGGAAAACTTCAGTCCCAACGAGGGCAGAAGGACTACAAGTTCGTGGAATTCGTAGTGGACGATGACCCCGTCCGGTCCGGGCACGGCTTTGATATCGATGCTTGCGAAGATATCCAGTTGTTCAAGATTCTGTTTTTCCTTGGCCAGGTTTTCCTCAAGACAGGGTTCCCCCACCTTGGATACGAGTTCCCGGGTCACGATGTATTCCTTGGTGCGGTTCAACCCCTCGAACCGCAGCTCGCCGATGATCGCTCCCCAGGGTTCGGCGACCACGACATCCTCCTGAGCAAGGGACCTCCAGCCAGGGAGGCACACAAAAGCCAGGACCATCATCAGGACCAGTCGGGAAAAGTGTTTTTCCATGACAACCATGGATTACCAATCACTTAGACAAGGAAAGTCGATAACGGGCATCTTCGGCCTCCGCACCATAAGAGGTATACCGGCCAACTCAGAAATGAAAGGACAGTGTAAGGGATCCGAAGCGGTCGGGACTGCTCTGCTTCTCGAATTCGGGCGAGCGCACCACGTAGGTAAAACCCAGACGCATCCCCAATCCGGATGCGGCAACTCCCGAGACCAGGTCGCCGACCAGATAGTTTTTATCCACGCTGTGACTATCGGTAAACGTGTTACCGTCCAGGAAGATGTTGTGCAGCATGAGCCGGCCGTCCAGACCGGCGAACAGGTACCAGGCGAATCCCCCCCTCGGCGCGCAAAACCCCGAGCCGGGCGGCGCCGGTTGGATGCGGGGCGGTCCGAAATCCCTTTCGAGACCTTGACCCAGACGAACGGTTCCGCCCACGCCGCCGTAGGTGAAGACGTTGCCCAGGGCCACCGACCCGTGGGGAGAAAGGTCGATATCCAGCCCGAGTCCGCTCAGAAAACCGGGGCTGGACAGATTGCGCCACTTCTGTTCGAAAACCAGCATCAGGGCCAGTTCGTTGTTCAACTGGTTATCCCATCCCATGGGTTCGGGCGAGCTTATCACCTGGTGGATCCACTTCTGGAACTCCTCTCCTTTTGCAGCCGGGCCCACGATACCGAAGGAAAACTGCATGGTGCGCAGGACGTCGTCCGTCTGGCCCACCAGGCCAAGATCAACGTGGAGCCATCCCGCGTAGGGACGATCATCAACCACCAGTTCCGTCGTGGAAATATCCTCGGGCGTGTAGAGGTTGTGACCCACAGCCAGGCTGGCGTACAACCGGACGTCCGGATCGTGGAAATAGTGGCGGCGCGCCCATCCGTCCAGCCAGGGCCAGACCCGGTTCTCACCGGTTTGATAGGAGAACAGCAAGCCGTTGGTATAGTGGCGGTCCGACGCCCCGGGATCCATGACGTCGTTTTCGAACTGGATGTTGAAGGAGCCCTTTTTTTCAGGTGCCTCTTCCGCGGTGGCGGTACCATTCAGGAAAAGCAGGATCAGGACCAGGCCGGCAAGGCACAATTTCTCGGTGATCATCCTTGATCCAGACACGGCTTTCAGAATACCCGGCGGGAAATGAAGGTCCAATCCCCAGGGAGTACCTCTACGCCGGGAATGACCTGCGTCGACAATTTTTTTCCTTTGCGACCCAGCAGTTCCACCTGGAGGTCATAGGTTCCGGGCGGCAGGGAGATGCGCGCCAGGTTGACGTGTTCCGGCAGCGTCAGCCAGCTCCTGGTATCGGCGGATTCGGTGACGGCCCCGAAGATGTTGGCCGCCAGACCCGCCCAGCTTCCGCCGGCCTTTTCGGCGCCGCGGCTGGCCAGGTACTTGGTCAACCCCCTGAGGATGGTCTTGAAGAAGATGCTGGGTTTTTCCGCGTCGAAGGTGATTCGCGCCTGCCGGGTGCAGTTCTCCACCCTGGTGGTCACGGTGTGGTCTCCGGCCACACCCGCGGTCACGCGCGCGCCAGTGACGGGTCCGGGCCGCGTGTCATCCAGTTCAGGGGCAGCAACCGACACCCAGTATTCAACCTTCCGCCCCCTGACCAGGGCCTGCATGTTGCCCATGCCCGCCCAGATCTGCCAGGACCAGTAATTGGGATCGTTATAGGCCTCCCCTTCGAAGATGGGGAAGTCGAACCTGATCTGGTCCTTCTGGGCCACGAATCCCGATTCCAGCAGCAGGACCACTTCTCCGTTGCCGCTCCGCCAGGCTACCGCCTTTTCGTAATCTTCACGGGTTTTTGGCAATCCCTCGTCGTTTTTCCCCAAAACGAAGACATCGGGACAGCTCTTGTGCAGCTGCTTCAATTCCTCCCTGAAACCGATCCGGCCGGCGATCCGCGTAAGGTCCTCACCCAGCGAGGGGGGAATTTCGACATTCAGCAGCACATGGTTCTTTTGATAGGCCACCGCCGAGTTGCGGTAGGCGATGAAGGCGTCGTTGAGCTCTCCGTCCCAGTCGTAGAGCATGCCGCTGTAGTAGAGAAGGAAGGCGTTGTTGCGGATCTTCTCGAAGTCCCCCTTGTCTTCCTCCCGCAATCCGTCCAGGGTCGCGTCGACATATTTGGACATCAGCTGGCTGGCCCGGCGGGCTTCGACCTGGGCTTCGTTTCGCTGCCCGAGGTAGATGTAGTTCAATCCCTTGTAGTAGGGAACCATGGCCATTTCAAAGGGCCGGGCTCGATAGCTGATGGCGTTGTCGTTGGAAAAGAGGGAAAAGGCGCCCTCGGAAATGGACTTGGTGTAGAGTTCGTCGGCGGTGCGTTCGGCGGCGGCGAAGGATTCATTGCTTTCGGCGAAGCGGTCGGCGTAATGCAGGATGAGGCCGCGTTCCAGGTAATAAAGCAGGCGGTCCTTGCTGCCGCTTTCTTCCTCGACGGTTTCCAGGGCCTGGTCGAATTCACCGTTGGCCAGTTGCGGCTTCAGGTTCTTCATCTTGTCGCTGTAGGTGGCGCAACCGGTCGTCAGGATCGTCAGTAGAAACAGACCCGCCAGGACGGCCGCGATACGGGCGACCGTCCTGGGGCGCAAAGCAGCCATGGTCTCAGGAAAATTCATGGTTCATCAGGGCTTGTACTTGCCCTTGCCAACGAACTTCTTGAGCTTCTCGAATCCGGCCCAGACCTTGGTGTTGTCCTCGAGATCCACCAGGTAGGCGTCCACCTGGTAATACTTCACGGCGTCGCCACCTTCCTGGTCGATGATCATGTTGATCTCACCGATGAACATGTAGTCGGCGCCCTTTTCCCTGCCCCACTGCTTCATGGTCTCCTGGGAAGAGAACTCCTGCTGGTCGGCGCGTTCCCCGCGGACCTGGTCCCGTTCTTCGGCGCTGGCCACGACTTTGACCCGGCCGCCGTTGATGAAATTCCGCTCCAGATCGGCGATGAAGGTCTTGGTGGCGATGTGTTCGGAAGTCTTGTTGTTGACCGTGCCGACGATCAGATAAGGTTTCTTGCCGTTTTCAGCCCGGAAGTCTTCGACCCAGGGACTCATGGTGATCTGGGTCGTGAGCGCAGCGGACACCTTCTGGCTGTCCACGTCGTTCCACTCGCCGGACAGATCGATCTCCTCTTCCACCGCCACGCGGGTGACTTCCTTGCCACCACAGCCGGCAAGTGCGAACACCGCCAGCACCGCGGCCACGGTCAAGGTGATTCGAGCGAAATTCCTGATCATCGGGTTTCCTCCTTTAATCCCCGCCATACACGTTCACTGGTGGCGGGGATCCGGTACATCCGGACTCCCACCGCGTCGCAGATGGCGTTCACGATGGCCGGCGCGGGCCCATCGATGGGCACCTCACCGGCTGCCTTGGCCCCGTAGGGACCTGTCGGTTCATCAGTCGGAACCAGGATCGTTACCATTTCGGGCACGTCCAGGGACGACGCGATCTTGTAATCCAGGAAATTGGGGTTCAGCACCCTTCCTTTCCTGTCCAGCAGGACCTCCTCGAAAAGAGCGTATCCCAAACCCTGGGCAACTGCACCCTCTATTTGACCTTCGGCCATCATTGGATGGATGGGTGTCCCACAATCCACGGCCGATACGAAACGGCGCAAATAGACCTGGCCCGTTTCCGTATCGACCTCAACCTCGGCGAATTGAGCGGCAAAGGGCGGTGGGGAATCGTTGGACATGTGACTGGCGGTGGCCATGGGCTGGATCTTGGTTTCGTACAAGGTGAACAACGCCACCTCGGCCATGGTCATTCCCTGGTCCCGGGGCCCGGTGACCATGCCGTCGGAAAAAACGATGGTGTCAGGTTCGCATTCCCAGTGGGCACCAAGGACGTCGGCCAATTGCCCGCGCACCAGGGCTGCAGCCTTGACCACCGCGCCGCCCGAGATATAGGTCGTGCTCGAAGCGTAGGCGCCCACGTCGAAAGGAGTCAGGTCGGTGTCCGAACTCAGGATGATCACCTTGTCATAGGGGATGCCCATTTCCTCGGCGCACATCTGGGCCAGCACCGTATCGGACCCCTGGCCGATGTCCGTGGCCCCGACCGAGAGGTTGACGCTGCCGTCGTCGTTCAGCTTGACGGTGGCCCCGCCCCAGTCGACGCCCGCGATGCCGGAGCCCTGCATGGCCAGAGCCATCCCCAGGCCCCGTTTCAGGTGGGGAGCCGAGGGTTCCTGCTTGTTCCCCCAACCGATCGCCTCGCAGCCGAGTTCGATGGCCTTGTCCAGTCCGGTGCTGTGGACGACCCTCACCAGGCCTTCCTTGCCTTCACCCAGTTTGGCCGACAGGGGGTCTGTATCCCCCAGCTTGATGTGGTTTTTTTTCCTCAGCTCGAGCCGGTCCATGCCCAGTTCCCTGGCGACTTCGTCGATGTGGCACTCCAGGGCAAAACAACCCTGGGGCGCCCCGTAACCGCGGAAAGCCCCGCTGATGGGATTATTCGTGTACACGCACTCCATCTGGAAGTGGATGTTGGCCACCGGGTACATGGGAAGCACCTTTTGCCCGGTATTGCCCTGGACCGTCAGGGCGTGGCTGCCGTAGGCGCCGGTGTCGGCCAGCACGTACATCCGGTTGGCCACGATGGTGCCGTCCTTCATCACACCCGTGGTCATGGTGATGCGCTGGGGATGGCGGTAGCGGGCGGCGACCAACTCTTCCTCGCGCGTGAACTCCAGACGGACCGGCCGACCCGTGCGCAGGGCCAGCACGCCGACCAGGTCTTCCACCACCAGTTCCTGCTTGTCCCCGAAGCCACCGCCCACCCTGGGTTTGATCACGCGGATCCGCGCTTCGGGTATCTCCAGGATGCGCGCCAGCATTCGCCGAAGATGGAAAGGCACCTGGGTGCTGGTGCGAACGATCAGGCGGTCATCCTCGTCGACCCAGGCGATGGAAATATGCGGTTCGATATGGCTGGCCTGAACCCGCGGCAGATGGTAGTCGCGGGTCACGACCAGATCGCATTTCTCGAGCGCTGCGTCGACATCACCGACCTGCTTGTCGATGCGCGCGGCGATGTTGGTCCGGCCTGCCTCGCTGATGCCCTGGGGATCTGGCTCCTCGTGGATGAGGATTTCACTGTTGACCAGGGCCTCGTCCATGTCCGTCAACGCGGGTAGTTCTTCGTATTCCACGACGATGTGTTCCAGGGCATCGGTGGCCTGGGCCACCGATTCGGCGACCACGACCGCCACCCGGTCGCCGATGAACCGCACCTTGGGCGACAGGATCAGGGTGTCGTAGGGTGACGGTTCAGGGTAACTCTGCCCGGCCCGAGTATAGGGAATGGCCTTGACGTCCCGGTGCCAGATGACGTCGACCACGCCGTCCAGCTTCCGGGCGGCGGTCACGTCCACGTTCAGGATCTTCGCGTGCGGGTGGGGCGATCGCAACACCTTGGCGTACAACATTCCCCGGCGGGTGAAATCGTCCGTGAAGACGGGTTCGCCGCGGGCCAGCTTGAAGGCGTCGATCTTGGTCACGTTCTTGCCGACAACCTTCATTTCGACACCTCCAGAGCGGCCACCACGGCTCGGGCAGCTTCCACAGGTTTAACGTAACCGGTGCAGCGGCAGAGGTTTCCCGTCAGGGCGTGGCGGATGGCCTTTTCATCGATGGGTGGCCCCTGTTTCATCAGGGCGTAGAGGGTGATCAGCATACCCGGAATGCAATACCCGCACTGGACCGCCCCGTGTTCCACGAGTTCGGTCTGGAGGCGAATCATCAGGTCATCGTCCAGCAGACCCTCCAAGGTGACCACGCGGCACCCATGAATCCTGGCCGCAGCCACCACACAGGAATTGACCGGCTGGCCGTCCAGCAAAACGGTACATGATCCGCAGTCCCCGGTTTCGCAGCCCAGCTTGACCGAAAAAACACCTGCTGCCCGGAAAGCCTGGAGCAGGGTTTCCCCCGGGGCAACTTCCCAGTCGGCCCTGGTTCCATTGAGGTTGAATGAGATGTTCACGCCGCCCCCCCCTCCCTGTTATCCCCATCGTCCGTCAGAATCCGGGCCACCAGTCGCCGCGTCAGCACGCTCACCATATCCCGGCGGTATTCGGCCGAGGCCCGGTGGTCATCCAGCGGATCACACTCCCCCGCGGCAATGGCCGCCACATCACGCATGAAATCGGGTGTGACCGCGGTGATCTCCTGCCCCATCAGCATCGTTTCGGCCAGGATCGCCCGCATGGGAACAGGAGCCACTGCGCCCAGGGCAATCCTGGCTTCCTGGATCCTACCGTCATCCACGCCAAGGGAAACCGCGACCTGTACGAGAGAGATGTCCTCGGCCGTCCTGGTCAACTTGTGCGAGGCGCAACGCCAGCCGGCGCACTCTCCGGGAAGTCCCACTCCCACCAGAAGCCGGTCTTCGAGAACCGTCAAACGAGGGCCCACGAAAAAGTCCGTCAGCGGCAGGCTTTCCTGGGAGTCTTCGTCGGTGATGTAGCAGGTGGCGTCCAGGGCCAGCAAGACGGGTGCCATATCGGCGGAAGGGAGCGCGTTGCAGAGGTTGCCGCCCACTGTGGCGGTGGTGCGGACAGGCCGGTTGCCGCACTTGGAGGCCGCGACACTCACGGCACCACCTGCAAAACCCGTGACGAAGACGTTGTCCGCAAGGACCTGCAGGGTCGCCGCGGCGCCAATAAAAAGATCTCCACCCGCAGTGCGCGCGATGTCTCCGATCCCGGCCTTGTTGATATCGACGACAAAATCACAGGTCGGATGCTCAAGCAGCATATCGGTCCCGCCTGCAATGTAGGCCCCCTTGCCCGGCCCCTTGCGCATCAGGGCGACTGCCTCGGCGGGGTTCGAGGCGAACCGGTACTCCTGCAGATTCCACACGAGAAACTCCTTTCTATGTAGCCATGCCCGTTGGCCCGAGTATACTGGGACATGTTAATCAGGCAAGAATTTACCGGCCCGTCCGGCGGAGAATAAAAATGACCGAATCCAGCCATTTCCTGATGAAAAACATCGGCACCCTGGTAACCATGAACCAGGACCGCGACGTTTTTACCGACGCCTGGGTGGCCTCCACGGACGGCATGATCACCGCCGTGGGCAATGGCCCTGTCCCGGCTTTGATCGGTGACGTGCCCATCGAGCAGTTCACGGTTTACGACACGACCGGATGCGTGGTCCTGCCCGGCTTGATAAACACGCATCACCATCTCTTCCAGACCCGGACTCGCGCCTGGCGCAATGCGATCGACAGCGAACTGTTCGATTGGCTGAAAACCCTCTATCCCGTCTGGGCCAAGCTGACGGACGATGATTTCCACCGGGCCGCCCTGGTGGGATTCCGCGAGTTGATGCGCTCGGGCTGCACCCTGACCACCGACCATCACTACCTGTTTCCCAAGGGAGCCTCGCCCCACCTGATCGATATCACCATCGAAGCCGCCGCCGAGGTCGGCATCCGTTTCCATCCCACGCGCGGGTCCATGAGCCGGTCGGTCAAGGACGGCGGCCTGCCCCCCGACTCGGTGGTCCAGGACTCGGAAACCATCCTGGCCGACAGCGAACGGGTGATCGGCAAGTGGCACGACCCGGAGCCCGGAGCCATGGTGCGCATTGCCCTAGCGCCCTGTTCCCCATTTTCGGTTAGTCCCGAATTGATGCGGGACACGGCGGTGCTGGCCCGCAGGCACGGGGTTCGCCTGCATACGCATCTGGCTGAAACAAAGGACGAAAACGCCTACTGTCACGACATTTACGGGCAGCGGCCTTTGGACTTCCTGGAGTCGGTGGACTGGTTGGCTGGCGACGTCTGGCTGGCCCACGGCATCTGGTTCACGGATGAGGAAATTTCCCGCCTGGGTGATGCCGGCGTGAGCATCGCCCATTGTCCGAGCTCCAACATGAGGCTCGGTTCGGGTGTGTGCCGGGTCAGGGATCTTCGTGCGGCCGGCTGCCCGGTGGGTCTGGCCGTCGACGGGTCGGCCAGCAACGACAGTTCAAACCTGCTGGCGGAACTGCGCCAGGCTCTGCTGCTGCACAGGGTCACCGGCGGCGCGGCCGGCATGACCGTGAACGAGGTGCTGGAGATGGCCACACTGGGAGGCGCCGGATGTCTCGGCCGCACCGACGTTGGAGCTGTGGAACCGGGCCGGACATGCGATCTGGCGGTCTTCGATCTGGAAGCTGTCGGCTATGACGGCGCCGACGATCCCGTGGCCGCCCTGCTGCTCTGTCATCCCGAACCCGCCAGGGCCGTTGTCGTGGGCGGAAATGTCATAGACATCTTGTAGGTTTGAGGGTAGGTTATCCGGGAAATTCAGGCGGAAGAAATCTCTTTACGAAAGGAATCGCCGATGAAGGGTTTGAAATGGATCGCGATGTTCGGCCTGATGGCCATCCTGCTGACTGCCGTGGCGGATGATGCTTTGGCGCAGCGTCGGGGCGGTGGCGGCCAGCCCAAGCAACTCCCCCCGGGCTTCACCCCCTATCTGGAAGCCAGCGCCACCTACGGATCCATGTGGGGCGGAAATATCGATCTCACCTATGGTTTCAACTCCAGAAAGTTACGCGCCGGTACGGGCCCCAGCTATGCTTTTGCCCTGGCCTATAACATCCACCCCATGCAGGCTGTCGAGTTCAGCTACACCCGTCAGGATGGCAGTCTGGACCTTGATTACAAGGGCCTCAGGACCCTTACCGACTGGTCGGTAAACTTCTGGCATATCGGATCAATTCGATATTTGGCGCCCCCGGGCAAGGTCAGGCCCTTCGTGCTGCTCAGCCTGGGCGCGACCTACTTCAGCCCCGAGTCAGCCTCGTTCCTCCTGGATGAGAATGATCCCGACACTTTGGTTTACACCCAGTCCACGACCAAGTTTTCATTCAATTTCGGCTTGGGCGTAAAATCCTACTTCGGAAAAGCGGAAAAAATTGGGATCCGCGCCTCATTCAAGGTCTTGCCCACCTTTTACAATACGTGGGGCGGGATGTATTTCGGTTCAGGCGGCGCTGGCATGACCGTCTCAGGCAACGCCATCTGGCAGTGGGAAGCAGCCATTGGTCTGACCGTGAAGTTCGGGAGCTGATATCAGACCTGAGGCGGTGAAGGCCACTGCTTGATGTAGAGGTCCCGTTGCGGGAAGGGTATTACTATGTCGGCGGCCGCCAGGGCCTTGTAGACCCGTGTATTGATCTCGTCGCGAACCCTCCCGCGGAAAACAGGGTGTTTGATCCAGACCAGGATCTGGAAATCGAGGCTCGACTCCCCCATCTGGGTGAAGCGTACCACCGGGGCGTGTTCCTCGCTGGCATGGGTAACCCCTGTTGCGCATTCCAGCAGGATCTCCCGCACC
>DAOWLV010000160.1 GCA_030643455.1 Candidatus Krumholzibacteriia bacterium
GATGCACACATACCGCCTGAACCCAATGAAAACTGGGTAGCCATTGCTGCGTTCGAGGATCAGAGCGTGGGCCTGAAAGCCGACGGATCGGTGCATCTGTGGGGAGTAAGTTCCAATGAAGCTCCTGAGCCCAATTCCGGTTTCGTGGCGATCGCCGCCGGCTACGCCCAGGCCCTGGCAGTTCGAGATGATGGCAGTGTCGTGCACGTGGGCTTCAATTACCATGGTTCAGGCGACGTCCCTGAACCCAACACCGGGTTCATTGCCGTGGCCTCGGGGTCAGGTCATTCACTGGGTTTGAAGAACGACGGCACCATCGTCGGTTGGGGTTGGAATCACCACCTTCAGACCGAGCCCTCGCTGCCGAATAGCGGTTATGTTGATGTGGCGGCAGGCTATTTCCATGGATTGGGCATTCGCGCGGACGGGACGGTCGCTGCCTGGGGCGAAAACCGCTGGGGCCAGTGCGGCGTCCGACCTTCGGTCGCCGACCCCAGGGAAATTTCCATTTCCGACAACATTGGATTGGTCTTGGACGGGAACGGATCCATTTCCACCTGGGGAAGCATTCCCGCGGCTCCGGAGCCGAACATCGGTTATACGCAGGTGGCCACCGTGTGGGGCGGGGCTTTGGCTTTGAAGGATGATGCCACCGTCGTGACCTGGGGTGGTTGGAATGGGTATGTCTGGGACCCATTCGAACCCAACACCGATATTGTGGCCATTTCCGGCGGCTGGCGCCATGCTCTGGGGCTGCGTGCGGACGGATCGGTTGATGTGATGGGGCCAACCGCCAACAACATCCAGGACGTGCCGGAACCCAACACGGGGTTCATTGCCATCTCTGCCGGTTATGATTTCAGTCTGGGGCTGAAATCCAACGGCTCCATCGTGGCATGGGGCCAGAACTTCCATAATGAGCTCGATGTTCCGGAACCCAACACCGGCTTTGTGGGGGTTGCGGCCGGCGGCGGCTTTGGGATCGGTTTGCGGGAGGACGGCACGTTTATCACCTGGGGAGACGGCTTTTCAACACCTACTGAAGGTAATCACGACCTCGTGGCCATCGATGCCCTCGGGGGTTACACGGTCGTGGGGTTGCATACTGACGGCTCGATCGAAATCTGGGGGGACGAGAGCGGACATCCCTCGTTTTTCACCATCCCGGAACCGAACATCGGCTTTATCGATGTGAATGCCGGCCTAATCGGTATAGGGGCTATTCGCGGCACGGGAGTGTCAACCGTTGATTCGGCGGTTCCCGTTCCTGTCTCGTCGATCCTGGAACTTGCTGCCAGTCCGAATCCGTTCAACCCTCAGATTTCCGTTACGGTGAAGAGCGATGCCGCCACCCATGTCACCCTCGAGGTGCTCGACTTGAGAGGACGACGGATCCATGTGCTCTGGCGGGGGAATCTTGCGGAGGGGGCGTCCCATGCCGCGGTGTGGGATGGGCACGATCGGTTGGGGCGGTCAATGCCGTCAGGGACATATCTGGTACAGGCACGGACACCCGAGGCCCAGTGGACGGTAAAAAAAATCTCCCTGATCAGGTAAAGTGGGGGCTCCCCGGGAACGGATGGTTGGGGTTATTGGCCGTTGGCATGGTGGTTGTTCCGAGGTAGAATATGGGTGGAATTCCAACCCCAGCCTGGAGATGTACTCATGACCCGCCAAATCATCCAAACAGACAACGCACCCGCGGCCATCGGGCCCTACAGCCAGGCCAACGCCGCGGGCGGTTTCCTGTTCACCGCGGGACAGATTCCGCTGGACCCGGCCACCATGGAAATCGTGGGCACAACCGCGGCCGAACAGGCGCGGCAGGCCTTGACCAATGCCAAGGCCGTTGTCGAAGCCGGCGGGTTGACACTGGACGATGTGGTCAAGGTCACGGTGTTCATCCTGGACATGGGCGAGTTCGGAAATATCAACGAAGTCTACCAGACGTTTTTCAGCGCCGAACCTCCTGCCCGCAGCGTGGTAGAGGTCTCGCGCCTGCCCAAAGATGTGCTGGTGGAAATCGAAATGGTGGCCTATCGTTCCTAGTACCCGGCCAATTGAATTGCGGGAATGAGTGTCGTCTGGTGACGGCCGGGGACTTCAAATCCTTTTGTCGGGCGCGTTTACCGTCCGAGGTGGGTTCGATTCCCACACATTCCCGCCATTTTTTTCTCCCGCCTTCAATGACCGGAGATTTCCTTGGTTCGCACCCTTGTGATCGCCAATCCCTATTCCGGCAACTCCCGCAAACGGCTCTCCTTCGAAGAGGCCGCCGGGCTTCTGCGGAAGATGGACCACGAGGTCACGGTTCACCTGACAACGGGGCCCGGTGACGCGGTTGCCCAGGCCCGTAGAGGGGCTGACCGTTTCGATCTCGTGGTTGCCCTGGGAGGTGACGGCACGGTGCACGAGGTGGCCACCGGGCTGTCGGGAACCGGTTGCCCCATGGCGGTGTTGCCGTCAGGTAGCGGGAACGATTTTGCCGTGGGGATCGGCTGCCCCACCCTGGACGCCGGGCTGGAGGCCATCGACAGCGGACAGGACAAAAACCTGGATGTATGCGCCCTGGACGGCGAGGTGTTCTTCAATTCCCTGGGACTTCTGGCCAGTGGCCTGGTTTCCGGGGGGGCGTCCCATCTCTGGCGTTGGCTGGGCGGTGCACGCTACACATTGGCGGCCATCGCGACCCTGGTGAGGTACCGGGGGCAGGATGTGGTCTGGGAGATCGAAAGGAATGATGGTACGGAAACAATTTCCGATCGTTTTTTCTTCGCCGAGATCTGTAACGGGCCACTGACAGGGGGCGGTTTTCGTTTTGCCCCGGACGCGCGTTTTGACGATGGCCTGCTGGACGCCTGCCTGATCCGGCCGGTCGGTCCGCTGACCGGTTTGAAACTCCTGCCGGCAGCCTCGAGCGGCAAGCGTCTCGACCACGAAGCGATCAACGTGGTGCAGTGCCCACGTCTCGTCTTTACCAGCGCCGAACCGGTGGCCGTGCACCTCGACGGCGAGCCGAAAGTCATCCCTGCCGGTCGTCATACCATCGAGGTGGTGCAGGACAAGTTGACCGTACGCATGATGGCGCCGAAACAGGTGACCGCTTGACCCGGGAAACGGAAGAAGCAGAATGAAGCACCGCTTGCCATCGATTTCGGGATCTGCCACCGACCTTCTGGGCCCGGGGCTTCTGGTCCTGTTTCTTTTGACGGCCGCCGGTGAAGCAGCGGGGCAGACGGTGGCTGATCTTCCCGATTCCACGATGGCCGATATCCAGCCGGAGGAAATTCCCGAGCCTGCGCCCGGCGTTCTGGAGATCGAGGAAGTCGATCTGTGGTCAACCGGGGTCAGCCCCACCGGCGCGGTGCTGGCGACCCCCCTGTTTCCGGGTTGGGGCCAGCTGTACTCGGACAACTTCTGGAAATCGGGCCTGGCCTTCGGTACGGAGATGTACTTCTGGACCAACATCCTCAACCGTGACCGGCAGGCGGTGCGGGCGCGGGATTTCGCCAACACCTTTCCCGAGGACGACCCCAACTATACCCGCTACCACGCCATCGCGGAGGAGAGCTGGGAACAGATGCGGGATTTCGCCTGGTGGTCGGGCGGGGTATTGCTGATCATCGCCCTGGATGCATATGTGGGCGCCCATTTATATAATTTCGAAGAGGATCCCGTTCCTGTCCCCGACCGCTGGGATGACACCTTCGGTCCCATCGGTGAAACAGTCGGATTCAGTGATCCCGGACCCACCCTGGTGGTTTTCCAGTGGCGAAAGAAGTTCTGAGCCCTATCTTTGAGGGCTGTCCACCGATTTCGAGTAAATTCCTGTCCCAATTGCCGGAGTGAACAAGAAGCAGCATGGTCTTCAAACGGGAAAAAACGCGCAATTTCTGCATCATCGCCCATATCGACCATGGCAAGAGCACCCTGGCCGACCGTCTGCTCGAGCACACCGGTACGCTCAAAGGCAAGGACCTGAAGGAGCAGGTGCTCGATTCCATGGACCTGGAGCGTGAGCGGGGAATCACCATCAAGAGCCATCCCATCCGGATGGATTATACCGATACCGGCGGCGAGTCCTGGACCCTCAACCTGATCGACACGCCAGGCCATGTGGATTTTCATTACGAGGTCAGTCGCAGCCTGGCGGCGTGCGAAGGCGCCCTGCTCGTGGTGGACGCGGTGCAGGGAGTGCAGGCCCAGACCATCAACAACATGTACCTGGCGCTCGAACACGATCTGGCCATCCTTCCTGTCATCAACAAGATCGACCTGCCGGCCGCCCGCCTTGACTACGTCATGGAGCAGTTCATCGATCTGCTGGGCTGCGATCCCGAAGAAATCCTCCTGGTGAGCGCGAAGACCGGCGAGGGCATCGATGTGCTGCTGAATGCGATCGTGGCCCAGGTGCCGGCGCCGGCCGGTGATCCCAAGGGCCCGGCCCAGGCCCTGATATTCGATTCCATCTTCGACCCCTACGTGGGCGCCGTGGCCTACGTCCGGATGTTTGCCGGTACGATCAGCAAGGGGGAAAAGATCAAGCTGTTCGGAAACGACAAGCAGTTCGAGGTGGGGGACATCGGCTGGTTCCGCCTGGACCGGATCTCCCAGCCATCATTGACCGCGGGGGAGGTCGGTTATATCGCCACCGGGGCCAAGGACGTGCGCCACGTGCGGGTGGGGGACACGATTTCCCTGGCCGAAAATCCCTGCGAAGAGGCGCTGCCAGGTTACACCGAAGCCAAACCCATGGTGTTTTCCGGGATGTACCCCACGGACAACGACCAGTACGATGAGCTGTTCGACGCCCTGCAGAAACTCCAGATGAACGACGCTTCGCTGTCCTGGGAAAAAGAAACCTCGGCCGCCCTCGGTTTCGGTTTTCGCTGCGGATTCCTGGGCCTGCTCCACATGGAGATCATCCAGGAGAGGCTCGAACGGGAATACGGCCTGAACCTGATCGCCACCCTGCCCAACGTGGAATACGAGGTCCTGCTCAAGGACGGCACCGTTGAACTCTGTGAGAATCCCGCGCTCTTGCCGGACGTGAAGTACATCGCCGAGATCCGCGAACCGATCGTCAGGGCGTCCGTCATCACCCCCAAGGACTACGTGGGGCCAGTGATCCAGATCTCCCTGGATAGGCGGGGCGTGCAGACCAAGATGGAATACCTCGATCCCGAGCGGGTGAATATCGAATTCGACCTTCCCTTGAACGAGCTGGTGGTGGACTATTACGACAAGCTGAAGTCCGTCACCCGCGGCTATGCGTCCCTCGACTACGAGTACACCACGCACCGCAAGGATGATCTCATCCGCCTGGACATTTTGATCAACGGCGACATGGTCGACGCGCTGACCTGCATCGTGCACCGGGACAACGCGCACAACTGGGGACTGAAGCTTTGCCAGAAGCTGAAGGAACTCATTCCCCGTCAGATGTTCGCCGTCGCCATCCAGGCCGCCGTCGGCACCCGCGTGCTGGCCCGGACCTCCGTCAAAGCCTTCCGCAAGAACGTGACAGCCAAGTGCTACGGTGGGGACATCTCCCGTAAGCGCAAGCTGCTCGAGAAGCAGAAGGAAGGCAAAAAACGCATGAAACAGGTGGGCTCGGTGGAGATCCCGCAGGAAGCCTTCCTGGCGGTGCTCAAGGTCGAACGCTGACCTGAATCCGACACGCGCCAACAATCAGCCTGGAGTGGACATGGCCAAGAAATCGAAGAAACGCCAGCAGGATGCGACCGCCACCGAGGGGGGCACCGGGAAGGTAACGCCGCCGAAAACCCTGAAGAACACCGCGGTCGAGTACGCCAAGGCCATCGGCACCGCCTTGCTGATCGCCCTGGTGCTGCGGCAGTTCATCTTCCAGGCCTTCCGTATTCCCACCGGATCCATGCTGGAAACCCTGCAGATAGGTGACTTCCTGTTCGTCAACAAGTTCCTTTACGGCGCCAAGACCCCCGAACGGATCCGGATCGGCAGCGCAACCCTGATCGAGGGATTGCCGGTGCTGAAACTGCCCGCCATCCGCGAGCCGCGCCAGGGCGACATCATCGTGTTCGAGTTCCCGGACAACCGGAACCTGGACTACATCAAACGCTGTGTGGCGGTGGAAGGGGACACCGTCCTTGTCGAAAACGGAATCCTGAAGGTCAACGGCGAAATCTATGAATCCAACTTCGCCGACCTCGACGGTGATCATTCCTGCGTTCCTTCCTGGGCCGATCCCGAGAACTGTCCCGGCCCGCGGACCAAACACGACCAGGCAGCCTATGTGCGCGACAAACGCCATCAATCCTGGCCCTGGCCAGGTATGCCCAGGGTCTATGTCGTTCCCGAGGGAAAAATATTCATGATGGGCGATAACCGATACAAAAGTGCCGACAGCCGTTACTGGGGCGCTCTGGACAAGAGGCTCATCAAGGGCAAGGCCCTGTTCATCTACTGGTCCTGGAACAAGGACAGCCACCCGATCGGCATCAAGTGGCTGGGGGCGCCACGATTGAACCGGATCGGTGACTTGATCCGCTAGGGTGGATGTGCACGGGGCATCGCTGCCGTGGGAATCGGACACCGGTCTCTATATCCATGTGCCTTTCTGTGGATCCATCTGCTCCTATTGTCACTTCGCCAGGACGGCAGACCATGATCCGGAAATCCGCCGCCGCTACGTGGACGGGGTTCTGGCGGAATTCGAACTGCGCCGGGCAGGATGCAGTGTGTTGTCGTCGGGGAATCGTCGACTCGCCACCTGCTACCTCGGCGGCGGCACGCCTTCGGAACTGGAACCGGAACTGGTGGCGCGCCTTTTGGAAGGCACTGTGGGCCGCCTGCCCCTGGCTGGGAATTTCGAATTGACGGCCGAGGCCAATCCGGAATCCCTGACCGAAAAAACCGCCCGTCGCTGGCGGGAACTGGGGATCACCCGGATCAGCCTCGGGGTGCAGAGCCTGGACGCCGGGGTGCTGGAACTGCTGGGTCGGGCCTGCGACCCCGCCACCGCCCGCGAGGGATTGGCACGGGCCTGCCGCATCTTCGGCCGCGTGTCGGCCGATTGGATCATCGGCCCGGGGTTGCAGGAAAAAAACCTGCTGGCCGAATTGACCGAAGC
>DAOWLV010000306.1 GCA_030643455.1 Candidatus Krumholzibacteriia bacterium
AAGCGGCTGGACGACCGCTGGCAGGACCATGAGGCCCGGCAGGCGGCCGCCGCGGTGGACAAGGAACCCACCATCGACAATACGACCCTGATCCTGATCGCCGCCGCCGCGGCCACCGCCGTCGGCGGCAGGTTCAGGGTGCGTCGGATCCGGCGCCTGCTGTCGCCCCGGCAGAAAAGGACACCCTGGTCGGCCCACGGTCGTCTGGTGCTGCAGGGATCCCACACCGTCAGAAGAAAACGCGACCATCGTTAGCATTCCGGGCCGCACGCCCGGCCGGACAGGAGCAGACATGAAGTTGAAGATCACGGTCCACGGAGTGGCCTACGAGGTGGATGTCGAGGTCCTTGACGCCAAGGACGAGATGCGCGCCGCCGCCTCCCCTCTGCCGCCGGCGCCAGCTGCGGCGCCCGCCACACCGGGCCCGTCCCCCGTTCCCTTTGTGGCGCCCGCCGGTGGGTCTGGTCCCGCCGCGCCCATCCCCGGTGGAACCGGAGGCGTGGCTTCGCCCATCGCCGGCACCGTCCTGGAGGTCAAGGTCAAGGTCGGGGACCAGGTGGAACAGGGGCAGACCCTGCTGCTGATCGAGGCCATGAAGATGGAAACGGCCATCGCGGCGCCCGGCGCCGGAAAGATCAAGGCCGTCCTGGTCGCTGCCGGTGACGCCGTCCGGGAAAACCAGACCCTCGTGGATTTCGTCTAGGAAAGATCGAGCTTCGTCATGGATGTATTGTGGGATTTCCTGCAGGTCGGTATCGTGGGCAACTTTGCCTGGGGAAACCTGGTCATGATGTCCATCGGCTGCCTTTTCATCTACCTGGGCATCGCCAAGGACTATGAGCCCCTGCTTCTGGTGCCCATCGGGTTCGGCATGCTGGTGGGCAACATTCCGATGACCAGCGGCATGAACATCGGCATCTACGAATCCGGCAGTGTGCTCAACGTACTGTACAACGGCGTGACCCAGGGTTGGTATCCGTCCCTGATCTTCCTGGGCATCGGCGCCATGACGGATTTTTCGTCCATGCTTTCCAACCCACGCCTCATCCTGCTGGGAGCGGCCGCCCAGGCGGGCATCTTCCTGACCTTCGCCGGTTCCCTGCTGCTGGGTTTTGCGGAGAAGGACGCCGCCGCCATCGGTATCATCGGCGGCGCCGACGGCCCGACGGCCATTTTCCTTTCAAGCCAGTTGGCTCCGCATCTTTTGGGGGCCATCGCCGTGGCTGCCTACAGCTACATGGCCCTGGTGCCCGTCATCCAGCCGCCGATCATCCGGTTGCTGACCACCAAGGAAGAGCGCCTGATCCGGATGAAACCGTCCCGTCCGGTGAGCAAACGAATCCGGATCATCTTCCCGATTCTCGCGTTTGTCCTCTGCGCCAGCATCGCGCCGGGCGCAATCTCCCTGCTGGGATTCCTTTTCTTCGGCAACCTGCTCAAGGAAAGCGGTGTCACCGAACGGCTGGCCAAGACCGCGCGCAATTCAATGATCGACATCGTCACCATCCTGTTGGGCTTGTGCGTGGGGGCTTCGACCGATGCCAGCCGTTTCCTGACTCCGGCTTCGATCAAGATCGCCCTGCTCGGCGCGGCTTCCTTCTGCGTGGCCACGGCCGCGGGTGTTCTTTTCGCCAAGTTCATGAATCTGTTCGCCAAGGACAAGATCAATCCCATCATCGGTGCGGCCGGGGTTTCGGCCGTTCCGGACAGCGCCCGCGTGTGTCAGATGGTGGGTGCCCAGGAGGACCCCCAGAATTTCCTGATCATGCACGCCATGGCGCCCAACGTGGCGGGAGTGATCGGGTCCGCGGTGGCCGCGGGTGTTTTCCTTTCGCGGTTCGCCTTTTAACCCGGATCAGATGTCGTCGTCCTCATCCTCGTCGTGATCTATTTCGATTCCTTCGATCCCATCCAGGCCCTCGAGCATGTCTTCGATGCTGTCGTGGTCAATCTGTTTGGCCAGGCCGATCAAGGTGCCCAGATCGAGGTCGCCGACCACGTTGACGAAGGCCACGCTGTCGTGCGCTTCGTAATTGACGATCATCAGACCCACCAGGTCCGGACCGTCGTACTTGGTGTTGACCGACACGGTTTCGTCGCCGTCCTTCATGTAGATCAGGCGCTTCCAGTCGTCCTGTTCCATTTTGGCGGTCACCTTGTCGACGGCCATTTTGGCCGGTTCATTGCCACCATCCTCTATGGAGAAGGACTTCACCCGGATGGAGCGGATCATTGCCAGAACCTGGACCAGGGCGTCGTCACCCTTTTCCTCGGCGTCGGCGGAGATCCCCCCCAGAATGGGGCCCAGGTCGATGTCCTGGATTTCGGAAGCGTCATCGGGGATGACGATCCATTCCAGATCCATGTAGCCGGGCTCATCTTCAACGCTTCCGGCCAGGGCGCCGCCGGCGCATAGCAGGCAGAACAAAAGGGCGGGCAGCAAGGTGGTGCGAGGGGTTTTCATCCGTTTCCTCCTGAAGTTGTCGGTTTGATTCTCTTGAGTGATTCGTTGACGGAATTGGGCAGTTGGTTGGCGAACACCTCGATGATCACGTTCTTCTGGGATCGATCCAGGACCCGGGCGGTCAGGGCCAGGCTGAACATCACTTCTTCGCGCGCGGCGGCGATTTCCCTGTCGGTCCAGGTCTGTTGCGGACCAGAGTCCTGACCCGGATTCCCCAGGATGAATACAAAGGCCATGACTGCAGCGGCTGCCGTGAGCCCTGCGGCCAGGCGGTTCTGGCGCCACCAGGAGTGCGAATCGGTTCCGGCGGTGGGAATCGCTGCCATGATCCGGTTGTCAAAATCCACCGGGGGGATTGCCGTGGGCAGCCCGCCGAGGGTTTCCCTGAGAGTCATCTCCCGGGCCAGTTCCGCCCTGCACCCGGCGCATCCATCCAGGTGACTGGCGACCAGCTTTTGCTGGGCAGGATCCAGTTCACCACCGGCGTAAGCGGCGAGTTCGAGTTCGATATCGTGGCAGTGGTTCATCATCCGGTCTCCCTCTTGACGTCCAGGTCCGGTTCGCATGGAGTGGTCAAAACGAGTCGCAGGGTTTTCCTGGCCCTATGTATCTGGACCTTCAGTGCACTGACGGTCTTGCCGAGTACAGCGGCAATTTCCTGCAGTTTCATTTCCTGGAAATAGTGCATCACCATCACGCTCCGCGTTTCCGGGGCCAGGGTGTCCATGGCGTCCAGCAGGACCCTCTGCTGTTGATCCAGATGGAGGGCGTCCTCGGGACCGTTTTGGCCCCCACCATCGGGGAGTCGATCAAGGGCGTCCGGATCCGGCCAACCGAAATTTTTCCGTTGAGCCTTCCGCCGCCGGATCTGGTCGATGCAGAGGTTGTGGACTACCCTCGTCAACCAACCGGATACCTTGCCGGGAGCGATGTCCTGGTGATTGCGCCACAGTTTGACGAATGCATCCTGGGTGACGTCCAGGGCATCTTCCGGATCACGAAGGCAGTACAACGCGTGGCTGTAGATCCGGTCGCGATTGCCTTCCAGCAATTGTGTAAAAAGCGCATGGTCCATGGTATGGGGAAAGACGGATGAACCGGGATATGGTTACACCGAAAAAAAACTGGAGATATCTCGTCAGACGCCCGGTTCGGGTTCGATGATTACCAGAGTGTCGCCCGGGTTCACCGAATCACCCTCGGCCACGGGGATTTCGATCACCGTTCCGCTGGTCGAAGCCGCCAGTTCGTTCTGCATCTTCATGGCCTCCACCACGATGACCGGTTCCCCCTTGTGGACGACCTGGCCCACGGTGACCATTATCTGGACGACCAGGCCGGGAATATCCGCCGAGATGGTGCCGCTTCCCGCGGGGTCGCCGAGGCTTTCCAGGGCCTGGGCCCGCAGTTCGTCCATGACCGTCAGGCTGACCGGACGGCCCCCGATGGTGGCCTTGACCGAGCCGCCGCCGTTGCCGTCGGCGCTGGAAAGATGAATGAGATGCAGCCGGCCGCCGTAACGGAGGGAGATTGCCTTGCCGTTCAGGACCGGGCGGAAGTGGGCCGGGGTCAGATCCCCGTCGTTCACCTGCACCATGGTCTCGGCGCCGTCGCGGGCCACAACCGCCCCGTACTGGTTGTCGTCGTAGTTCAGGATGTAGCGTTTTTTCATCAGCACGATCAGGATCCTTTCAGCGTGGCGCCGGTTGTGGCACGTTTTTACTTGTTGCCGGTCATGGAGCGCAGAGCGTTGAGCCGCCAGTTCCGGGGGGTGCAGTCCCGGCTCTCGTCGCCGGCTTTTGCTCCGGACCGCCGCAGGGCCTCGAACAAGGCCGTGGCTGCCACCAGGGCTTCGGCCTGCCCGTCGTCGAGTTCCGGCAGCCAGTTGTCCGGGTCGAACTCGTTTTCCACGAAATGAGTGGTGTAGCTGCCGTCCAGGAAGGCGGGCTGTTCGAGGGCCCACAGGTGGAACGGCAGGTTGTGTCCCGGACCGTGCAGGGTGAATTCGCGCAGGACCCGCTTGGAGCGGGCGATGGCCTGCGGCCGGTCCTCGCCCCAGACGATCAGCTTGGCCAGCATGGGGTCGTAGTGGATGGGCACGTCGAACCCTTCATAGACGCCGGTATCGG
>DAOWLV010000359.1 GCA_030643455.1 Candidatus Krumholzibacteriia bacterium
CCTGGGCAACGTGGGCAGCGACACTCTCAGCTTCGAAGTGGTGCCCGCAAGCATGGCTGGAATAGACATGGTGACCCTTTTCCCTAATCCCACGGCGGGGCCATGCCGATTATTGTTCGAACTGAGTGATCCGATGGAAGTGCAGTGGGAGATCTATACCCTGGCCGGCAGGCGGATCAAGACCCTGCGTCAGCAGTTCGCCCAGGCGGGCCCCCGCATCCTGGCCTGGGACGGCCGGGACAACCAGGGCGATGAAATCGCCAACGGAACCTATCTGTATGTTTTGAGAGGCCTTGGTGGTGGAGACCAGAGCAGGGATATAACCAAGACGGGTAAACTCGTCATCATGCGGTAGAACCGCCGCCCGGGGCTCCAGCGGCCCTGTGGTGTCAAAATAACCGGAGGTATTCGGAAATGAGAAGGATCTTAGTGATGGCCGCGGTGGGTGCGGTTCTCGTCATGGGCTTCGGGGATGCGGCGCTGGCCGGTTCCGGCGCTGGAGCCATCAACCTGAGTTTCCCCATCGGGGCCCGTTACAACGCCCTCGGGGAAGCAGGCACCGCCCTGTCCCAGGATGCGACAGCAATGTGGTGGAACCCCGGCGGTCTCGCCTTTTTGCCCCAGCGTCCCAAGAGCCACGATCTGCATGTCATGCAGTCGAGCCTGGCCGAGGGCCTGGCCGACGACATCGGTCTGTACTGGGTGGGTTACGCCGCCCCGATGGGCTCCAAGGGGGCGTTCGGGGTGTACTTCAACTACCTGGACATGGGTGACCAGCAGGCCACCGACGAAAACGGTGAACCCAAGGGTCAGTTCAGCTCCTACATGTTTGCCGTCGGGGCCAACTACGGGGTTCGTGTCACCCAGAACGTGGGTGTCGGCCTCGGCGTCAAGTACTTCCGGGATAAACTATCGGATGATTCGGTCATCCAGGATCCCCAGGGCGGGGGCAGCGGTGACAGCTTCGGCGTCGACCTGGGCCTGCTCTGGAAGATTCCCGCCATCCGTTCCAATATTGGTTTTGCGGTGGCCAACCTGGGTCCTGACATCAAACACGTGGACGCCGATCAAAGCGACCCCATGCCGCGCAAGGCAACCATCGGCATCGCCTTCAGCCTGTACCACAGCGAGTTCATGGGCCTGCTGCTGGTCGGCGATTACCTCGCTCCCCTGTACAAGTGGGACGAGGGCAAGGAAGACTATGGATTCGGCCTGGACACCGCCCAGGAGGAATTCGGCTATGGCGTGGAGTGGAATTACCTGCGCTCCCTGTACGTGAGGTTCGGCTACAAGAGTGCCTCCTACGGTGACATCCGTGACTCGACTTTCGGGTTCGGCGTGGACATGGACCGGTGGACCGGACAGGCCATCATTTTTGATTTCGCGTCCGTGCCACAGGCACGAGGGCTGCCCAAGGTCAGCAGGCTGTCCTTCGGTTATAGGTTCTAGGCGGATCTGATCGGTTCTGAAAAGGGACCGCTGTATTACCCCTGATTGAGGAGAAGGGCCTTGCAGCCTGCGAAATCCTGCACGGGACGGCGCCGCCGACTCTCGTTTTCCCCACAATCGACTGTCGCCTGGATGGTGTTCGTCACGATCCTGGGGACCGGTGTGTTGTATGGGATGGCTGCGGAAAAGCCAGGCGAGGTTGCGCCCATTTCGGCCAGACGTTGGAATCCGGATGAAATCCGCGCCCTGCCAGACGGTCCTGGGCGGATCGAACGGGAACTTCACCGTCAGGGAGAATATTGGCGGCGCTGGAACGTGATCCACGAGTTGGTCGGCAAGCAGCACGTGTCAAGCAAGAGCAGGGATCTCCTTGCCTCACGCGGCCTCGGGTCGGCCCTGTTCGACAAGGAATCTGGTGGGCCCGGGTGGCCCGTGACGGCCCAGGTGCAGGACGACACCCTGAGTGTCCTTATCATTCGCATCAGCTTCGAAACCAATCGTGATCCTCATCTGACCACCATCGATCCGAGTGGGGATTTTGTCCTGGAACCACTGGACGATCCCCAACCGCTGGAAGTTGATCCGCCGCCCCACAACAAGGCTTTCTACGAGTCCCACCTGACGGGTCTCTCGGAGTACTACCGGTTCATGTCCGGGGGCAGGCTGCACATCGATGGGAGGGTTCTTCCCGAGGAAAGTGACGCCAGTTACAAGCTGGCCGATGTCGCGGACTACGGTCCGGGCGCGGGCAACTTCTGGACCCTGGAAAGCCTCGAACGCCTGGTGCAGGACATCATGGTGACGGCAGATCTGGGGACCCAGGCTGACGGGAGCGTCAACCTGGCGGATTACGACGACAGCAGCCCGTTCACCTACATCATCTTTGTCCACTCGGGCAGCGACTGGCAGAGTGACATCAACGGGGATTCACCGAACGACATCCCGACCTTTTTCGTGACGCTGGGAGAACCGGTCGCCCTGATCGGCAGCAACCCCCAGGGTGAGCCCGGCCAGTTGAGCGAATGCTCGATCATCCCCGAAACCACCAACCAGGACGGTTATCCCGGCAGCATTGCGGCGGCCTTCTATCACGAATTTGGTCATGCCCTGGGCTTGCCGGACGTTTACAGCACCTACACCGGGTTGCCCTCGGTCGGCATCTGGGACCTGATGGATTCTGGCACCAACCTGCCGGTGACCATGGGGACGGTGGTGGCCCCGGGCGACACCTTCGTGATCTCGGCGACAGGGGTATTGCCTCCTTCGCTTTCGGCCTGGAACAAGTGGTTCCTCGGCTGGCTGGAGATGGGGGAACTCGATGGCCGGGATCAGGACTATTTCCTGCCCGCCGTGGGTGTGCCCCGGGATCAGTACTGGCTGTATGACCAGATCGGGGATTTCAATCTGGACTATCCCCAGGCGTACCGGGCCGGACTTTCGGTGCGGGAGTGGTTCCTGCTGGAAAACCGTTGGGTGCCCTTGCATGCCGGTGAGACCCCTTACGACGATCTCCGCTTCGAACGGGATGATGATACGGAAGTGATCCTGTATCTGGCAGGGCAACGCCTGGGTGATTGGGAAAACTCCGGCCTGTACGATTTTTTCATGCCGCCGGGTGGCGTACTTGTCTGGCACGTGAACAGCGATCGGATCGCCGAAGGCCTGCCCGATAACACCATCAACAGGTACGGCGACGGGTTGAGGCTCGTGGAGGCGGACGGCATCCAGGACATCGGGGTGCTGGAGGCCTATGTGTTGGGCTGGTACGGATCCTATCGCGATCCCTTCGGGGGCGTCGACCCCAGCGGGAACCCGACGGGTTTCGAGGATCTCTACGTGGAAGGGTTCCCGTCCAGCCGTAATTTCGATCGATCCTGGTCGGGGCTGTCCCTCAGCGAGATCGAACCGCGCTCCAGGTTCAGTTCCAGCGTGATGAAATTCAAGGCGAACCAGGCTTCGGTGGTGAAGGGTTTCCCCCATGAAATGCTTCCGGTCCAGCAGAGCGAGGCACCTGGGGTCGACGGTCTGCCCGGACCACGGGGCATTGTCGCGGAATCCCTGACCCCGGTCACCTTGTTCGGGGGTACCCAGCAGGTTTTGATTTTTGCCGACGCTGCGCCCGACGACTGGTCCGGTGGCGACTATCCTGCTTCCCTGTTCAACCGCTGGTCAGACGGCCTGCGCCGGTGGGTGAGTCTGCCGGGGAAACCCGAAGG
>DAOWLV010000270.1 GCA_030643455.1 Candidatus Krumholzibacteriia bacterium
GCTGCAGATGCCCTCGAGCAGAACCAGGGTGCGCTCTTCCAGGGTGAAGCTGGCGTGGGCGCCTACCATGCCCCGGAACCGGGGAACGCCGGACTGGGGCGAGTCCATCATCTTCTGCAGATAACGCTCGTTTTCCTCCAGGGTGGTGTCGCGCTGGCCCTTGCCGCCACGGTCGGTCACTTCGTAACAGAGGCAGCCCCGCAGGCCGACCTCGGCGATGCCCTGTTCCACACGGTCCAGCGAACCTCCGACGCAGGCCAGGCTGGCGTGGTGGTCGAAGATGAGGGTCGTGCCGCAGCGCACCGCGTCCCAGCTGCCGGCCAAGGCGCTAAGGTAGATGGCTTCGGTGTCCAGGGCCCGGTCCAGGGGCCACCAGATTTCGGTCAGGATGTCGGTGAAGGTTTCCATGGGCCCTTTGGGCAGGGGCATGCCGGCAGCCAGGGCGGCATAGAGATGGCCGTGGGCGTTGATGTTGCCGGGCATGACGGTGCTGCCCTGCAGGTCGATGACCTCTTCACCGTCGGCCGCCTGGAGGCCGGCCCCGCGTTCGATGATCCGGTCGTCGGCAATCCTCAAATCGATGGTTTCCACCCTGGGTGTGGCCTCGGCGTCCATGGCCACGGGGAAATAGTCGAGCACGTTTCCGTTTTTCAGCAGCAGTCCACTCACTGCGTTCCTCCTGCCGGTAGGATGGTTCACTGGGTCCGCAGCGGTTTGCAGACCGTGGAGGAAATCTAACACATGCCACCGGGCTAGGGAAACCTCGCCGTGGCTGGATCAAAGGATGACCTTGATGAGGGTGAAGAGACCCAGCGTCACGGTCAAGCCGGCGATCATCTTTTTGAGGGTCGTCTCGTTGATGTGTTTCACGAACTCCGTGGAAAAGGGTACCGAAAGCAGGGCTCCGGTGAGAACGGGAACCAGCAGACCGGGGGTGAAGCCGTATCCTTTGCCGAGAAAGAGGATGACCCCGACCAGACAGGTGAATCCTTCGGCGAAGGAAGTGATTCCGACCGATGATTTCCCCTTGATTCCGCTGAGGATCTGGCCACTGGTCATCAAGGGACCGTAGCCCCCTCCGCTGAGGGCCTTGTTGAACGATGCCACCGAGGCCAGGACGAACATCTTCCAGGTCCGGTAGACCAGAACATGGTCATGGAGAATCCAGATGCTGACTCCCGCCCCGGTAATGATTATCCCGATGAAAATCTTGAGTACATGGGTGGGAATCTCCACGGCCAGAGAAACACCCACCGATACACCGACCACACTTCCGAGGGCCAGCAGGAGGGCGATGCGCGAGTCCCGCGAACGGCGCGAAAAATCAACGTTGCCCGTGTCATGGTGAAAATAGGAGGAAGAAAATCCGCTGAGGAATTCCGACAACAGAATCGTGGGCACAAGTTCCAGCGGCTGAAAGCCGAAGGCCAGCAGAACAGGGGTGAGGGTTGTTCCGTAACCCATGCCCAGGGAGCTGTCCATCAGTTCACAGAAAAAGCAGAGGGTTATCAGGCCAAAGCCGGTCAGGGAAAATCCATCTCCCCATAGAAATGTCGTCAGTAGATAAAGGCCTACAATGGAAATGAGCCAGAGCTGTTTCTTCCTGTTGATAGAGAATACGTGTGCCCACATGCGGTTCATGATTACCTCCGGGGCTTTGGCAGGGAAACAAGCCCTTTGTCCACCCGATTTTCCACCCGCCCACACTCAGCCAAGGTAGATAAAATGTACCAAATCCAGGGGAAGCAGCACAAAAAAAAGCCCCGCGGAGGGGCTTTTTTTTGTGCCTGAAATCGCAAGGTGGGAATTATTCCCCTGGCAGGAGATCCTCCACCGATTTGAAGATGTTTTTCACCGTGTAATCGGACACGATCCAGACCACGGGCTCCCCACGGACCTTCATCCAGACACCTGTCTGGAGAGCGCCTGAGGCCTCCCGCGTATTCCCGAATTCGAGAGTCAGTTCGGTGCCGTCCTGGCGAACGATGGTCGCCGTGCGGGACGGTTCAGCCAGGCCATAAGCGGCGAGGTCGGTTGCGGGATCGTCCACATCGGTGGCCCGGATACGGACCAGGGATCCCAGCACGCCGTCGGCCTTCGTCTTGGCCAGGGCCTTGGACATCGGCACCGTCAGTTTCCATTCCCAGGTGGTGCGGTCCGCTTCGGGTGGTGCCAGTTCGGCGCCTGTCGTGTCGGCACCGGATCCATCGCCGGGGACCGGTTTCGCTTCGGCAAACTCCTTGGCCATCTCGAGAATCTGACCGCCGTCGTCCAGGATGATCCGATCCACCTCCAGGCGGTCTTCCTTGACAGCCTGAAGATCGAGGAAATGGACATTGCCGGGGGCGGCTGGCCCGTTGTAGAGGCCCAGTTGCGAGAGCAGATTGACCTCGCTCAGGTACACCGCGTTCGAACCGGGGCGCCGGATGAAGTTCCCGACGGACCGCTCCGATTTGCCGCCGATGTCCACCGCCAGGGCCAGGTTGCCTTCCTTGTCGTAGGCCCGGACCTTCACTGCACCGTCGTCTGCCAGACCGTAATCGGCCAGGACCGAGGCTTCATCGGATCGGAACTCGCCGCTCAGGCCGCTCACGTTGCGCAGCAGCGCGTCAATGCGATCCGAACTGGCCGGTGCATCCCACGCGCTGGCCACCACCCATCCGGTGGGTGTGGCCAGAAGTACGACGACTTCTTCATCCGCTCCCAGCCCCAGGGTGATACGGTCCAGCTGATCGGTCGTGAAGGTGCCTTCGACCACCTTCACGGTGGAGGATCCGCTGGTGCTTTTCCTGTGGCCAGCTTTCTGGGCCATGCTGATTGCGAGCAAGACCACAAGGACGGCAACCAGGACCAGGATGTTTCGGTTCTTGAGCATCGTCATCATCCTCCTTTAGCCGACCGTGCGGGTCGAATGTGTGATGGTTTCGCGATACCGTGCGGCTTCCTTGCGGCGCATGGCCGTGCGGGCGATCCCGAAGACGGCGATCAGGATGGGTACCAGCAGAACCGCGACGAACCGCCAGACCATCTTCTGCTTGGCTTCCACGGGTTTGATCACCCGCTGGGTCAGGGTCTTGCTGCGGATGTCCAGCAGTTCCCTGGATCCGGCCAGGAAATCCACGGCATTGAGGAGCAGCAGGGCGTTCTGTCCGGCGGCCAGGATGTTGTCGTCGAACATCTTGGCGTTGCCGATGAGGAACAGCTGACCCGGCTGGGGATCCACGGGCGCGTCTGTGGCCTGCACCTGGGAGAGGGGGTCATCTTCGGCAGCCGGATCGGCGGCCTGTGGCCAGGCGGGGGCTTCCACACCCTCGAAGGTGTCGGGGAAGGTGCCCTCCACGAGCACGGCCAGCGTCTGGGCTCCGGTCATGGTCTTGCCTTCGGGGCTGAGCATGGCCCCGGTCACCGGCCCGTCGGTCCATGGCTCCGTCCAGACATTGTCACTGCTTTCCATCAGACCAGTGGCCTCGAGGCCGTGGGTCGCAAGCTGATCGTCATCGACGATGATCGGTGTTCCCCACAGGAAGAAAATCGCGCCGATGCGATTGACCAGGGGGGAGTCCTGATTCATCTGGGCCTCGGTCACCCGGATCTGGATCGGCAGGCGGACCGGTTCCTGGGTCTGCATGCGCAGGCCGCCCAGGTTCACTTCACGCGGCAGATTGATGACCTCGCTGGCGGTGTCCATGAAGTGGTCCTCGGAGACGGTCAGGCCGAATTCCGCCAGCATGGGCTCGAGACCCGTGTCCAGTCCTTGCCCGGTGATGGTCCAGCCACCCCTCTGGGCAGGAGTGTAGCCGTATTCGTGGG
Organism: Candidatus Krumholzibacteriia bacterium; assembly: GCA_030643455.1. Taxonomy (GTDB): domain Bacteria; phylum Krumholzibacteriota; class Krumholzibacteriia; order LZORAL124-64-63; family LZORAL124-64-63; genus JAGLCY01. Next base: position 3,811 of record DAOWLV010000270.1, read on the forward strand.
CCTGCATTCCCATGATCACCGGCACGCCCCGTCGCAGGGTCCGGTTGATCTCGTAGACCTGCCTCTCGTTGAGCGGGCTGATGGCCATCACGATCAGGGCGTCAGCATCTTCGGGAACACCGGAGGCCTCGGTCAGCTCGATGGGCACCGTCTCGTAGTGGCCCTGGCCCAACAGCTGGGAGATCTGGGAGTACTGCTCGGTCGGTTCCGGCGGCTGCATTCCCTGTTGCAGGTACATCATGGCCAGTTGCTGATCCACCGGTTTCTTGGGGCCGAACACGGCGATCTTGGGCGCCTTTTCCCGGGTCAGACGGTAGACCGGGCCGATGATGTCCTGTTCGAGGGTGAACAGGTTCTGCGGCAGAACCTGGGGCAGTATCTCTTCGGGTTTGTCCTTGTAGGCGATAGTGATGGCGCTCCAGATCAACTTGATACCCATCTCGTCTTTTTCGATGGATTGGACCTGGAAAGGCCGGATTCCCTTGGCCGTGAGGGTCTTCTGCATGTCCTCGTCGTTCTGGGGGTTGAAGACCTGGAACTCGAGCATGCCGTCGGCCACCTGCTCGAAGTTGCGCATCTGTTCGGTGATGTCCCGTTCGAGATTGCGCATCTGGGTCGACATCTTGTCCTCGGGCGTGATGTACAGCTTCACCTGCACAGGCACCTGGAGGTCCTTGAGGATCCTGGCCGCCGCCGGGGACATGGTGAAAAGCTTGTTGCTCGTCATGTCGATCCGGGCCCCGGGAAAGTTGTCCAGCACCGAGATCAGGAAAAAGGCGATGGCGGTCAGCAGCACGACTGACACGGCGAAGGTGATGCGGAAGTTTCTTCGTTTGCTGGTCATTAGTACTTCCTCCCTTTCAGCCAGAGCGTGTTAAGGGAGAGGAACACCGCGGTCAGGCCCAGGAAGTAGGCCAGATCGCCCAGGGTGATCACGCCCCGCAGCATCATCTGGAAATGGCCCGAAAGGCCAAGATAGTGCTGGAGGAAGGAACCGAAGCCGGGAAGCCAGCCGTCGATGGTGGCGGCCACACCGGGCACGCCGACGATGAAGATCATGAAACAGGCCATGATCCCCAGGATCACGGCGGAGATCTGGTCGCGCATCAATCCGCTGGTGAAACTTCCCACTGCCAGGTAGAGCCCACCCAGCAGGGCGGCTCCGATGTACCCGCTCCAGATCGCGCCCAGGTCGGGATTGCCCAGGGCCGAAACCATGATCGGCAAAGGCAGGGTGCCCGCCAGCGCGATCAGGTAGAAGGCC
>DAOWLV010000356.1 GCA_030643455.1 Candidatus Krumholzibacteriia bacterium
GGAATCTGGCCTCCCGGGCCCGGAAGATGGGAATTCCCGTATCCTGGCTCATCGCACCCCAGGCCTGGGCCTGGGGCGCCTGGCGAACCCCGGGTTTTCGTCGGAAAATCGATCGGCTCGGCACCATCCTTCCGTTTGAAGCCGAGTTTTTCACCCAGCGCAATTTCAACGTGTTCCCCATGGGCCATCCCCTGATGGAAGACTATGGCCGGGATTTTCCCTTCGAGGAACTCCTGGCCAAACGCGAAAGTCGGCTGGGTGATCCGGAATCAACCCTGACTGTGGCCATCCTGCCGGGCAGCCGCCGGCAGGAATTGAAACACCTGTTGCCCGTTCTCAAGGTGACCACCCAGGCCATCGTCGGTCACCTCGAGGACCGCAACGTCCGCTTCGTGGTCAGCGTTGCTCCCGGCGTTGATCCGGTGGCCATCAGCTCGGTGTTCGAGTCGGGAGTGGAACTCACGGACAAATCGCTTCCCCGTCTCCTGGCCAACACGGATCTGGCCCTGGTGTGCAGCGGGACTGCCAGTCTGGAAGCGGCTCTGGCCGGAGTGCCCCACGAGCTGGTTTACAGGACCGGGGCTCTCAATGCTTTCCTGGGGCGCCGACTGGTGCACACTTCCCACATCGGATTGAGCAACCTCATCCTGGGCCAGCAGATGGTCCGGGAACACCTCCAGGACCATGCTTCGCCTTTGCCGCTGGCCCGCAGCCTGTTGCGCTGGTTGGCCCGACCCGTCGAAAGGCAGGAATTCTTCGGTCACGTGCGCCGGGTCCGCAAGCTCTGCGGCCAGCAGGGAGTCTGGGAACGCACTGCCCGGGCCATTCTGGACATGATTCCCGCATCCAAAACTGGAAAGCTGGAGGGATCCTCCGGTAGCCGGACCTGAGATGTTCCCTCAACGATGGAAACTCACCCTTGCTCCCCCCGCCTGGCGCCTCCTCAAATCCACCATCACGGTCAAGGAATTTTCTACCGGACCCGATCTGGATGACGGTCCGGTCATTTTTGCCTGCCTTCACCGTGATATCCTGCCCGCCATCATTTTCGTACGCAGCGTCCGGCCGGCGCTTCTGGTGAGCGATAGCCCGGATGGGGAGATCCTGGTCAAGACACTCGGTCAAAGTGATTATCGATTCGTGCGCGGCGCAACCGGCGGGGATGGCAGGCGAGCCCTGGTTCTGCTTCGACGGGAACTGGATGCCGGCCACAGCGTGGGGCTGGCCGTCGATGGGCCGGAAGGGCCCTTCGGGTCCATTCGGGAAGGTGTCCTGCATCTGGCCCGGATGACCGGAGCTCCCGTGGTGCCCCTGGTGGCCCGGGCCAATCGACCGATCGTGCTCAACACCTGGGACCGGACCATCGTGCCGGTACCCTTTCGCAAGCTGGAGATGCTCATCGGACCGATCCTGCGGATACCTCAAGACGCCGGGGAACCGGAAATGAAAGATTTCCTGGCCAGTTTGGCGGAGTTTTTCGACGTGGTGGAGGGATCGTGATGCGAATCCTCGATCTGAGGCCCAGGACCGTCCGCCTCATGTCCCACCTGTGGGGAAGGGGCGCACCGGTTCGTGGACGCTGCACCGACCTGCCGGGTTCTGGCCACCTTGCAGCAAGGTGGACCGCCAGGTTGGCCGACGGGTTCATTGCCCGGCGGGTGGCCGCCCGTCGTCTTGTCGAACCCGGGCCCGCGATCATCTCGATCGGCAACCTGGCTCTCGGCGGCACCGGAAAGACACCGGTCGTGGCCGCCTTGGCGGATGATCTCGCGGTCGCGGGGTGGAAAGGCGCGGTTTTGACCAGGGGCTTCGGCTCCAGCCTGGCTGGTCCCTTGACGGTCGCTGCTGATAATGTCCTGGCCGGGGATGAGGCGCGTGTGATGGCGGCAGCCCTGGCCGCGCGGGATTGGCCCGTCATCCAGGCCCGGCGCAGGGCGCAGGGCCTGGACCATCTTCTGGAAGCCTTCCCCGCCACCGAGGTCGTGATCGTCGAGGACGGGCACCAAACCGCCCGACTCGGCCGGCATCTCGACGTGGTCATCCTCGATGGATGGACCGTCCCGAGGGAGGGGGACCGCGAAGTGGTGCAGGCGGTCACCGGTCCCGTTTTTCCTTTCGGTCCCTGGCGTGAATCCGCTGCAGGCGCCGATCGCGCGGAAATCTGGCTTCTGGAAACGGACGAGGATCCACCTGGCGTAGGATCAGGCGGACAAGCGGTGGCCACCTTTCAGCGGCGTTTGACCCTGCGGGATCCGCTTGGAGGAAGTCGGGTCGATCCAACCGCCGGTCAACCCGCCGTGCTGTCGGGGATTGCGCGTCCGGAGGCCTTCGAACAAACCCTCGGCAAGCTGCTGCAACGGGAGGCGGTTCTGTCTGTGAGGTGCGGGGATCATGCCCGGTACGATTCCGGTGTGGTGTCGAAAATCACGATTGCAGTCCGGAAAGCGGGGGCGGATTTTCTGGTGACCACGGCAAAGGATTGGGTCAAGTTGAAGCCGTTCTGGCCGGAGGGCCTATCGGTTCTGGTGGCGGACCTGGAGATAAGTTGGGGACGTGGCAAAACGCTCCCCGCACTGGTCGGGGAGCGTCTTGACACTGTTCGTGGGCGTTAGCCCTTTTGGACGATTCCGATACTATTCCACGATGGCGCCGACGAAGTTGACCATCAACCCGGCCGGAACGTTCACTTCGTGGTCGGTGCCGGACACATGACCCTTGAAGATGAACTGTGCCGAGGCCGAGAAGGCAGGGGCACTGCCATTCAAAATGGCCTGGAACCAGGTAGTCCCTTTCATCTCAAGGGGCCCGACCAGGATCGAGACCACGGCATCGTTATCGATGGGCACCTGGGCATTGGCCATACCGCCGGTGACGTTGGAATTGGACAGTTCCGCCGGAGCGTTCGGGTCGGTGGAGGTCCAGGTCAAGTCGTAACCGGTGATGATGAAGGAGCTGTACAGTCCGTCTTCCGGAATGGTCATGCTGCTGTTCAAGGCTCTGGACCGGAAAATCACGGAGACAAAATCGATTGGCACGAAGTCGTCGCCGCCGCCCGGCGAGCTGTCACTGCCGTAATTCAAAGCGGCCGAAATCAGGGGAACGCCAGCATTGACGGATTCCACTTCACAGACGAGGCGTTGCAGTTCGCTTTCGTTATCACCGCACCCGGACAGGGCCGCCAGCCCTATCATCAGGGCCATTATCGTGATCAACGCACGGGAATTCACAGTTTCACCCTCCCGGTGGACAGACATTCTATGGAATGTTTTGATTCCAAATTAACATTAGATTATTCGTCCGCTGGCGGAGGACCTTTAGCTTATTTAACCTGAATATCGAGAAGCGGTTTTGTGTTTGGAATCCTGGCCGGGGAAAGGTGACTCGTGGTCTCACAATTCATTGCCGATACAATAGTAAGTCACTGTCTGGTAATCGGTTCCGGTATTGCCGGGTTGCAGTTTGCTCTGCAGGCCGCTGAAACGGGCACCGTCAGGGTGGTGACCAAGAAGGAAAGTCGCGAAAGCAACACCAATTACGCCCAGGGCGGCATCGCCGCGGCGGTCTCACCCCTGGATGATTTTGAAACCCATGTGCGGGATACTCTTCTGGCCGGAGACGGGTTATGTGACGAGGCGGTGGTGCGCCGCATGGTGGAAGCGGGGCCCGACCTGATCGACCGCCTTCTTTCCTATGGCATCGAGTTCAGCCGTGATGGGCAGGAC
>DAOWLV010000292.1 GCA_030643455.1 Candidatus Krumholzibacteriia bacterium
CTGCAGGGGATTCCGGAGGCAGGATTCCAGGGTTTTCCAGGCCATCAGGTAGTTTGCGGTGCAAAACATCCTGTACTGGGTGAGATTGGATTCGAGACCCAGGATGTAATCCTTGCCGTCGGTCAGGTGGGAAATCGTGGCACTGGCCAGGGAGAAGATTTCCCAGTTCGGATCGTCCTCGGGCCGGGCCGGCTTCGGATCGGGCCAGTGGGGGCTTTTTCCCGCCGGGCAGTAGTGGATGTTCCTGAGCCGGTCCTTCCGGATGTCCTTCACGATATTGGTCAGCTGCAGGCCGATTCCGAGTTCGACGGCCGATTCCTTCGATCCGGTCTTGTCGGTCCCACTGATGGCCGCGAATATTTCGTTCATCATCAAACCCACCGTACCTGCCACAAAATAACAATATTGATCAAGCTGCTCATCGGATTCGAAATGGAGGATTCCATCCTTGTCCTTCAGTTTCAGGAACATGACCATGCCTTCGACCATTTCCCGGACATACCGAATAATGATATCCTGGATGGGCCCAGGGAAGGCCCGGACCATGGCCAGGATTGCGGACTCGTGCAGGGTCAGATGTTCATCCCAGGTGACCGGTTCGGGAAAGACCTCCCTGGCCAGGCCGGAATGGGGGTTGCTGGATCCGGTCAGCCGGTCGCCGAAATCCACCAGATACCGGCACTTCGATTCCGTGGAGATGGTTTCGCAGTCTTCTACGGTATCAACAATGCGGCACAGGAGATAAGCGGCTGATGCATAGGTGCGGAAGGGCTCCTGCAGCATCCTGATGGTCAGCGCGAAAGTCCGGGACACCCGGTTCAGCCACAAGCTGAGGTCGTCCCTGGTCAATGTTTTCTCGGCGATTCCGGTGTTCATTGGGTGTCCGCTCATCATGGTCCATCGACAGGGTTTGATTGCAGGTAGCGCCTGCGGATCTCGAAGGCCAGCACTCCGAAACTGACAGCCACGTTCAGCGAATTCTTGATGCCCGCCATGGGAATTTCCACCACATGGTCCGCCAGGTCCAGCAATTCCTCACGTACCCCCTGCACTTCGTGCCCGACGATGAAGCAGTGGGGAAAAGGGAAGGCGAAGGTGTCCCAGCTTTGGGACCGGTCGGTTTGTTCGAGGGCGACCAGGGGGATGCCTTGGCTCTGCAGGTGCCGGGCGGCTTCCACCGAATCGCTCCAGTAATCCCAGGGCACGCTCTTGGTGGCGCCCAAGGCGGTTTTTTCGATATCCGGCCGGGGGGGCGTGGCGGTCATCCCGCAGAGATACAGCCCGGAGAGGGCCACGGAATCGGCAGTGCGAAACATGGAGCCCACGTTCCAGACACTGCGAACATTGTCCAGAAGGGCGTAAACCGGCATCCTCTGTCCCGGGGTGGTCATCATTTTGATATATTGGGGCAGGACAATGCGTTTGGCAACCCGCCAGCGGGAAAATTCTCCAATTACAGAGGTAAACCCAGGGTCCGGCCGGACGATAATGGTAAGGATGGGTCGTTCACCACTGTATTGTTAGGATTGAATCCCGTTTCATGAAACGCAACACCGTCAGTCTATGCCTGATCGCCAAGGATGAGGAGGCCACCATCGGGATGGCCATCAAATCCGTTTTGGCCCTGGTCGATGAAGTGATCGTGGTGGATACGGGATCCCGGGACAACACGCGCATCATAGCCGAGGGTTACGGGGCCAAGGTCTTCGATGTGCCCTGGGCTGATGATTTTTCCGCCGCGCGGAATGCCGCCCTGGATCAGGCCTCCGGCAAATGGATCCTGATCCTGGATTCGGATGAGTTCCTGGAGCCGGTCCGGCCGGTTGAATTCCAGCGGCTTCTTCACGATCCGGCCGCGGCAGGCTATCGTCTCCGCATCATCGGCCGCGGCGATGACCAGGACGGGGCGATGACCAGCCGGGTCCGCCTGTTTCGCAACGATCCGGAAGTCCGTTACAGGTATCCCATCCACGAACGCCTGGCTCCGTCCCTGGCCGAATGGGGGAGCAGGGAACACCTGCTGATCCTCGATTCGGATCTGGCGGTGATGCACGAACGGAATGATTCGGACCGTCGGACCCACCGTCGGGAACGAAACCAGCGGATCCTGCGCAAGGCCCTGGAAAACCATCCCGGTGAACCGTATTTTCCCTACCGGCTGGCCTGCGAAGGCCAGTCCCTTCTGGACGGCGAGGTCCTGCCCGTGGCCGGGCTGGGGGCGGCCCTGGTCCACCTGCGCACGGCCTGGGCCAAGTCCCAGCGCCTGGATCCTGCCCACCTGGTCACCTTGACCTGGATGCCGGACTTCGGGTCCCGGATCACGTCCAGCCTGCTGGCTGTCGGTGCCGTCGAGGAAGCCGAGACGATGATCGCGGAAATCCGGAATCTCTTCCCCGACCATCCCCAGGTCCTGTTGCAATCCGTGGCAGTGGACTGCCGCCGTCTCCAGATGCTCGGTGGCCAGCACGGCAAGGCGGTCCGGGGCAGGATCTTGACCCGTGCCCGCCGCGACCTGAAACGCATCATGCGGGCAAAGGGCCAAGCAGCCGGTGCATTCGTGGACAACCGGGTGATTGAGCTGTATCCTTTGCGGTATCTGGGTGAGCTCGCCCTGCTGGAAGGAAAGGTGACCGAGGCTGTGGGCCTTTTTGAACAGGCCCTGAGCCTTGATTCCACCTATTCCTGCGGCTGGTTGGGCTTGGCAGAATGTTCCCGGTTCGCCGGGGACAGCAAGAGGGCTCTCAAGCTCTATCTGAGGACCGTGACGGAAAACGACGGGAACCACCGGGCCTGGATGCGTGGTTGCGACCTGATGAGACAGATGGATTTCCAGGACAACGCCGCCAGCTGGTGGCGGACGGTCGTGGAGAAATTCCCCGAGCACCCGGCAGTTGTGGCCGAGGGCGCAAATATCTTCCCAGCGATACTGACCCGCTGATCCGGGTTGGAGACAATCATGAATGGCAAGGCCAGGCATCCCGCCTCCGGGCCGGCATCGGTGATGACCGATCTGCCGCCCCGCCGCCGGGTATTCACCAACCGTAACCTGCGCATGGGTTCCATCGAGGCCGTTGGCTTTGACATGGACCACACCCTGGCGGTCTACAATACCGACAATTTCAATCAACTGAGTTTCGTGATGGCCATCGATGCCCTCATCAGGGACAAGGGTTATCCCGTGGATATCCGCTCCATGGCCTGGGAGCCGGAGGCGGCCATCCGTGGCCTGGTGGTGGACAAGAAACTGGGCAACCTGTTGAAGATCGATGCCTACAACCATGTCACAAGGGCACGCCATGGCCGGAAGTTCCTGGACAGGGAGGTGCGGCGCAGCCGGTACCCCATGGGCGGCATCCGTCTGGGGACCACCCGGTATCGAGTCTTCGACACCCTGTTCGATCTACCCGAAGGCTGCCTTTACGCCGGGATGGTGGACCTGATGGCGAAATCCCCCGGCGCACTGGACGTGGATTTCCACACCCTTTATGACGACATCCGGGCGGCAGTGGACACACTCCACGCCGACGGATCGCTGAAGGCCAGGATCACCGCGGATCTGGATTCCTACTTCCTGAAGGACACGGACCTCGTGCCCACCCTGGACAAGTACCGAAAAGCCGGCAAGAAACTCTTTCTGCTCACGAATTCGGAAGTGGCCTATACGGCGGCGGTCATGGATCATCTGGTCGGAGGTCCCAGCGGTTCCTGGGAAGACCTCTTCGATCTGGTGGTCTGTTTTTCCCGCAAACCCGGGTTTTTCGTGGCCCGGGGCGATGGTGAACCAGTGGTTGCGGGTTCCTGCCCCCAGATGCCCAACCGAAAGGGGCATTGTTATGTGGGCGGCGATTCCTTCTTCCTGGAAAAGAAGATCGGCTCGAGCGGCGACCAGATCCTCTACTTCGGGGACCATACGTACGGCGACATCCTGCGCAGCAAGAAAAGCGTCGGCTGGCGCACGGCCATGATCGTTCCCGAGGTGGAGCAGGAAGTGGCGGCCATGCGCCCGTTGCGGGATGACTGGCAGGCCCTGGCGGCACTGGAAGACAGGTTGGAAGACCTGATCATGGAGCGCGATCACCTGAGTGTGGTTGCAGGTGGATCCGCGGATCGCATGGGAGAACTGGACAAACTGGTCAGCGACGCCCTGGGACGGAGGGCCCGCTTGCAGCGCAATCTCCGGTCGGCCTTCAACCCGCACTGGGAATCCCTTTTCCGCGAGGGAAGGGCGGCCAGCCGTCTGGGCAGGCAAATCATGGAATTTGCTTGTATCTATACCAGTAGAGTGAGTAATTTCTTGAGTTATCCGGCGGATAAATTCTTCGCTCGGCCTGTCGAGGTGCTGCCCCATGAAAGATGGGCGCTTCCCGATACCTGATCGCAGCGTTGGTTCGCCAAACCTACCGCCGTCTCAAAGGGGAAATGGAGAAGCAAATGCTTGGGTCCAAATCAGTCATGGTCATCGGGACCGGTACCATCGGTGAGCCCCTGATCGGTCTGCTCTGCAATTTCAAGGCCCAACTGGGTATCGACGAGGTCCTCTTCCACAAACGAACTCCGCTGATGACCGATCGCAGCAAGGTCCAGAACCTTCTGCGCCGGGGCGCGCGCCTGGTCACGGACAAGGACCGGGTGTCGGGATTTGAAGAGATGGGTCTGAAGGTGGAATACATCACCGAGGATGCGATGGAAGCGGCCCGGGTCGTGGTCGACTGCACACCCAGCGGCAACGACATGAAGGAAAACCTGTACAAAAAATACGAGGATAATACCGATCTGTTCATCGCCC
>DAOWLV010000301.1 GCA_030643455.1 Candidatus Krumholzibacteriia bacterium
CACTCGCTGTCGGACATGCCCTCGTCGTAATAGACCCGCCGGACTTCATGGGGCTGATGGCATTCGATACAGACCGGAACCTTGGAAGGGTCCTTTTCCCATAAATTTCCCTGGATGACCTTCTGGTGCACCTTTTCGATCAACCCGTGGCACTGTTCACAGGTGGAGGCCACGTTGTCGCGGTGAATGCTGGATTCGGGATCGTTGTGGTTGCGGACGTTGTGCGCCGTGTGACAGTCGGAGCAGACGGCGGTTCCTGTCAGTCCGCGCCGGTACAATCCTTCGCCGTGGATGGAAAGGGAATAGTGGGTCAACACGCTGTCCTGGGAAACGTCGGCGTAGTCGCTGACTCCGGCGCCCTCCTTGTGGCAGCGGCCGCACATGATGGGGATGTTGAACTTGTTCACCCGCGAGTTCGGATCCTCCGGCGGGGTGATGTCGTGGGCGCCGTGGCAGGACCAGCAACGCGGCGCCAGGGGAACGCCTTCGGCCACCTTGATCCCGTGGAGGCTGGCGTCGTAGATCTCCGCGATGTCGTCGTGGCACATGGTGCAGTCGACATCCTCGAGTTCCTCGTCGTGTTCGCCATCGAAATCCTCCAGGTCGGCGTGGCAGTCGATGCACTCGATGTCTTCCCGACCGTGGATGGAATTGGTGTACTGGTCGATATCCACGTGTAGGGATATGACCCTGGTCCCCTCGTTTTTCGTGAATTCCTCGTCGTCGTGGCAGTCCAGACAGTCCTCGGCGGTCTGGGCCAGGACCGGATGCGGCCCAGCCAACCCCGCCAGAATCAGCCCTGCGAGAAGAACAAAAAGAACCCGTTTCCCCAGTAAATTCCGGACAAAAATCTCGGCGGACAGCGCATGGAAGGGCATCGGGACTACTCCATAAGGGACAATGGAACTGGTGATATTGTTGACAGCGAAAATTATTGGCGTCCAATCCATACGGGTCAAATAGGTTATCACTATATTTGAGAATGCGTTGCATGTTCGAAGTTGAAAGGGAAAATGGGCTCACACAGGAGTTAAATACTCTTCTTTTAAGTATCGAATATAAATTGAGTTGGTGAGAAGAATATGTTTAATGCTTAACATCTGATCTTGATTGTCGTTCTCAGATGGTCTCTCCCGACGCGGTGCGCCGATCCTGGAATCCCCCTGCGGGAGGGTTGTCAAACTGGCCCCGGCTCGGCGGGTTGCTCTTTTGACCAGACGGGAAGGTTGATCACGTAGGTCGTGCCCTTCCCAGGAACACTCTCGGCGGCCATCGATCCGTGGTGTCGCTCCACGATGCTGTTGCAGGTGATCATCTCCCAATCCATGCGGACCCGGCTGGTGTCGGATTTGAAGCCGGGCTTGAAAAGCGCCTGCAGGGCAGCGGGTTCATATCCGCAGCCGGTATCGGTGACGGTGATCTGGGCCTGGTCGGCGATCTGTTCGGTTTTCACCGTCACCGTGCCGGGAGGATCAATGTCCCGAACTGCATGCGTGATAAGGGCCAGGAAGAGCTGATTCAACTGGGCGGGGTAGCCGAGGACCGGTTCGATCTCCCCCAGTTCGAGCTCCAGTTCCACGCCCTCGGGAAATCCCCGGTCCACGAGATTCAGGGTGTTGCGCAGTCCTTCGTTGAGGTCCGTCTGCTGGAAGTCGGCCTTGTCCAGCTGGCTGAAGGCCTTCAGGCCGGTGACCAGTTCATTGATACGGTCCGAAGCGGCACCCAAGCCCAGGATACCCTGTTCGAGGGCGATAATAGCCCGCTGGAACCGGGGATCGTTCCTCACCTCTTCCAGGTCGAAGCCGGCCGAGCACTTTTCCTGGATAATCTTCCGGCTGCGACCCACCACGTCCGCGGACGAAGCCAGGGTGCCCAGCGGAGTGTTCAGCTCATGGGCCAGACCGGCCACGAGTTCGCCCAGGACGGCCATCTTTTCAGACTGGATGATCTGACCCTGGGCGGCGATCAGATCCGCCTCCGCCTTTTCCCGCCGGGCGATATCCCGGATGAGAGACGCCTGCATGTCCCGGATACTGTCGGCCAACTCGCCCAGGGCGTCGTTGGATTGATGGTCCAGGCTCTGGCCCAGATCCCCGCCCGCGATGGCCTGGGCAACCTTGCTCATCCGGTTCACCGGCCTGACGATGGCCGCGGTGACCAGGATCGAGATCAGGACCAGGATCCCCAGGAACACCAGGCTGGTCACGTTCATGATCCAGCGCACCCGGTCGATACGAACCCCCATCCGGTCGATGGCCCTGGCCATGTGTTCATTGGTTTCGGCAACCACATGGATCAGATCCCGGTTGAGTTTGTCGTAGCGCTGATTCATCAGGGCCACCCGTTCCAGGAATCCCGGCTGGAAGTCGAGGTCCAGCAGGTCCTGGGCGATCATTTCCCGGGTGGATATCATGGCCAGTTCGAAATACGCGTCGAACTCCATCAGCATGGGGGCGAGTCTGTCTTCCAAACCCGGCACGCCCGCACAACCGGCAACCGTCTGCCGGAAATGGGCGGCAACCGTATCGGCAGCGGCCACCTGGTCTTCATCGGCATTGGTCACCGCGGTGGTCAGAAGCTGGCGGATGGTCAGCAGGTCCTTTTCCAGGTCATGGCTGAGCTCCAGGGCATGGAAGAATTCGTCCCGGATGCGGTCGATGGTTTCGGAGCTCCTGTTGGTGGCCCGCTGGGTGAGTCCGAAAAACACCGAAAAAGCCAGGGCCGTGACCAGGGGCATCAGGAAAATCTTGTGGTTGAATTTCATTGATGCCTTCTCCGAGGCGGGTCCTGCCCCACGCTATTCAAGCCCGAGCTTCTTGACGCTCGATACGTTGGTCGCTGACGAAACGTAACCCACCGAACCGGGGGTGCGGGCCACAAAATCGACCAGTTCGGATTCGCTGGCGAAACTTTTGGGCGGCACGCCCTTGCCGGTGAACACCATCTGACGCCAGTAGGTGACAAATCGCGGGACGGAACGGTCGATGTACCCCTCGATGAATTCGTCGTGCAGGGGCCCGGATTTGAGCATCACCGGCACAATGGAGGTGTCATCCTTCCACAGGGTCTGCTTGCCTAGGTAGATTCTTTGCAAATCCCTTTGTCCAATGGAGTTGTCAGCAAGGTTCGGGTTGGCGATGATCACGAGGTCATCGTTTGCGGCTGCCATCCTGGGACCGATCCCGAGGGCAATCGACACCATGAACAGCATGGTGACAAAGGCCGGCAGTCTTCCCGCCTGGTTCCGCTCGATATTCATGGCGTCACCCCCGTTCCGGCCCTCAGACAGCCTGTTAGAAATGAAAAGTCGTCTTGGCGACGAACATGCCCCAGTGCTGTGTCAGGGGATCGGATAGATTCTCTTCCAGGGTACGCGGCTCGGTCAGGGCCACCCCGTCTATGAAATGGTACTCGAGCTTGAAGAGCCAGAAATCGGTCAGATCGAACCGGCTGCTTATCGTCAGGTCCCTCTGCCAGCCGTAATAGTCCGGCAGGCCGGCAATCTCCTGTATCCTTTTTGCATCAGACCCACCAACCGGCTCGGCGTCCGAATAATAAACCGACAGGGACAGCAGCCGGGAGAACCGGTTTCCGGCCAGGACATACCAGCCACGGGAAACGTTGCCATTAAAATCGTCGTGGTAGTATTCCGCCGCGAGGGTCAGTTCGTTCCTGAGGTATTCCGAGGAAATGGTGGCGATGTGATTGATTTCGTGGGTCTCGTCGATGTCGATGTCGTATGGGTGATAGCCCGCCCCGTTGTTTCCAGGATCATCCGGAATGTCCACGTCGTAACGAAGCACGGTCTGGATATTGAAACGGCCCACCATTGATGCCGAACCGAGTCGCAGACCGGTCAGTGGGGTGTACCAGTTCACGGCGCCCCCGTAGATCCAGGGGAAGGTTACCCCGACATCGCCCATGGACCCGAAACTTGCCTCCGCGGTCCCGGGAGAATTACCGTAGTCGTTATCCACCGCCAGCCCGACAAATGGTTCCAGATCCTTTGCTGTACTCGAGAAGATATCGCTCCAGAACCCCGTGCCCGTATCGGGAACGGACAGGGTGCCGACGTAGACGTGGTAGTCCAGCTCCCCGACCCCATGCAAGTCGAAGTTGCCGTAGGCGCCGGCACCCTCGTAGGCCAGGATGAAATCACGCATTTTCTCGTTGTAGATGCTCTGGGGGAGGAAGATGCTCGTGCGCAACATGTCCACGTCACGACCCTCGTTGTACAGGCCGAAGGGCATCTTGACCTTGCCCGCCCGGAAGCCCAGCTGGTCTTTCCAGCGGTAGTCTCCGTAGGCCCAGTCGATGAGAACCTGATCGTTGCCGGTATCACCGAAATTACGGCCCAGGAACTGGATGCCCACCCGCAACCGGTCCATGGGGGTGGCCGTCAGGGTGATGGCCGCTTCGGTGAAGGCGGAAGTTCCGTTGACGCTTCGAGGCACCAGATAGTTGTTTTCCGACGTGTTCAGGTAACCCTGACTCACGAAACCGTGGAGAAAAAGGTTGTTGTCCAGATCGGCCGCCACCACCGGACCAACCACCACACCCAGCAGGAGAAGGACGCCGGCCATTACCAGAATTCCGGAGCTGATCGGTCGGTCACATATCATGACATCCTCCGCCGGAACGGTCAGATCAAGGTCCGCAGGATATCGTTCTGCAGACCGGACAGTTTGCCCTGGGCCCGGTC
>DAOWLV010000354.1 GCA_030643455.1 Candidatus Krumholzibacteriia bacterium
GCCCCGCCTGGAATTCGTCAACGCCTACAACACCGTGCTGGCCTACGAGCCGGTATGGGCCATCGGCACCGGTGAAACAGCCACGCCCGAAATGGCGCAACAGATGCACGCGTTTTCGCGCAAGATCGTGGCCGACCTGCTCGGGCAGGAGGTCGCCGATTACATGCGCATTCTCTACGGCGGCAGCTGCAAGCCCGGCAATGCCATTGAATTGATCGGCCTGCCCGATGTGGACGGTGGCCTGATCGGTGGCGCGGCGCTCAAGGCCGCGGATTTCGTGGGTATCATCGACGGGGCCGAGGCCGCCCAGATTCAAGTTTAAATCAGGGGTCACTTTCCCTTATTTCGGAGGATCCGTAACGTGAAAATCATCAAATCCCTCAGCGTGTTATTGGCCGTGGGCCTGCTCCTGGGCAGCGCGGTTGTCCAGGGTGCGGGCGATGTTTATGCCGATCCCAACCTGGAACCGGTATTCCACCCGCTACCCGACAACATCGAGATCCTGCGCCTGGAAAACGGCCTGGAAGTGATCCTGATGCGCAACCCGGCGCAACCCATGGTGGGCATCTACACCCAGGTCAAGGTGGGTTCGGCACGTGAGGACTACCGGACCAGCGGCATGAGCCACATGCTGGAACATCTGCTCTTCAACGGCAGCGAGAAATACACCCAGGAAGAGCAGTACGACCTTGCCGATCGGGCCGGCGCCTACAACAACGCCAACACGACGGATTTCTTCACCAACTACATGATGGTGATCCCGGCCGGCGAGATCGAAACGGGTCTGGACATCCAGTCGCAGATGCTTTTCCACTCCACCCTGCCCGAGGATAAATTCGCCAAGGAAAAGGGCATCGTCGTGGGTGAGATCGTGCAGGGTCGCGACTGGCCGGGCCACTACGCGGAAACCGCGCTGCGGCAGGCCCTGTTCGCCGGATCGAGTCTGGAACTGCCGACCCTGGGCACCAAGTCGACCATCGAACACATGGTTCGCGACGACGTCTACGATTTCTACAAGTACTGGTACGTGCCGAACAACATGGTCCTGACCCTGGCGGGCAATTTCGACCGCGACAAGGCCCTGGAGCTGCTGGAGACCTACTACGGATCGTCGGCGCCAGGGACCATCCATCTGGGAGGCTTGAAATTCGCCGCCCTGATCGATCAGACCACCTCGATTTCCCGCCGCGGGGGAGACGAACGCATCCTCGCACTTTCCTTCGGGGCCCCGTCCTACGGCATGACCGACTTTTTCCCTTTCCTGGTCATGACCGATCTGCTGGACCTCGAAGGCAGCGGCATCCTGACCCGGGCGCTGGACGATCTCGATCCCGAGGTGCGGCCCGATCTGGGCATCTGGTGGGAAAAGGCGCCGGGTTTCGAGCGCCTGACCCTCGAATTCACCCTGACCGACGAGATGGATCCCTCCACGGTGTACCGGCTGGTCCAGGACGCGGTGATCGGTGCCATCGAAACGGGCATCAAGAGTGAAGACATTCTGGGAATTCTGCGCATGTCCGAGGTGGAAACCCTGCTTCAGCGCGAGCAACTGCGCATGACCGGTATCTACACGGCGGAATCGATCGCCCTGGGCGGATCCGATTTCTTCATCAACTACCTGGAAGGATTGCGGGAAGTGACCGCCGAGGACGTGACCGGTGTCCTGGCGGACTGGCTGGTCGACGCTCCCTGCCTGGCGGTCATGATCGAACCCGATCCCGACAAGAAACAGGAAGAAGGCGGGATGCCGGGTATGCCCCCCGGTATGAAGATGCCCCCGGGAATGAAGATGCCTCCGGGAATGAAGATGCCTCCAGGAATGGCCGCGGCCATGGGTAAGCAGGATGGTGAAACCGATGAACAGGTCGAAGAGACCCCCATGCCGGAAGCCGCGCCAACGCCCCTGAAGGTCGACCGCTCGGAGCTGGAAAACGGTGCGGTCCTGGTGAGCCAGACCAACCCGGACAGCCCGTTGACCGCCATCCATCTGGTCGTGCGCGGCCGCGCGAGCATCGATCGGGACAACGCCGGGGCCGGAGCTCTCGACATGGTGCACCGCCTGTTGCGCGAAGGCATCCCGGGCTGCGACAAGGTGTGCATGGCCCGGCGTCTGCGCGACCTGGGGGCCGTGGTCAAGATGGTCGACGACTCCCGCATCCCCATGGACAACTACTACACCAACGGCCGGTTCAGTTTCATCAGGATCGAGACGGCCGCCGAATACGGGCCCGAGGTGCTGGAGCTGCTGACCACGGTCATCCAGCACGCCACCTTCGACGACCAGGCTTTCGCCACGGTGCGAGATGACCGGATCACGGAGCTGGAGCGGCATGAAACCAGCGCCCGCAACACCGCCAACGCCATGCTGGATGCGGCCCTCTACGGGGATCATCCCCTTGTGCAACCGGCCGAGGGCGACGCCGAGTCGCTGACCAAACTCGATTTCAACCAGGTGCGGGCGGTCTATCGCAAGGCCTTCGCTCCGGGTAACCTGATCTTTGCCATCGTGGGGCCCGCCGAGCATGGCGATCTCAAGGCGAGCCTCGAGGAGCATCTGGGCAGCGGCGGCACGCCCTCTGTGGGTCTGCCGCCCGAGCCGGTGACGATGACGGCCGAGAGTTTGACCGCAACGGTCGGCGGGCAGATGGCCGCCATCCGCCTGGGCTCCATCCTGGCCGTGGAAAAGGCCGACGCCGATGCTCTCAAGCTGGTCGTCGCCATCCTGTCGGACCGCATGGCCATGGACCTGCGTGAAAAACGGGGTCTGAGTTACAGCGTGGGGGCTTCCGTTTCGGTGATCGGAAACAGGGGACGGTTCATTTCCTGGATCAACCCTCCCAGTGAACGGATGGACGAGGGCAAGGAGGCCATCGACAAGTTCATCGCCGACTTCGACGCGTCGACCATCACCCAGGAAGAGATGGACAAGATCCGTGCCGCCCGCACCGGCCGCATGATGATGCGCCGCCTGTCATCGATGGGCCAGGCCTACTACCTGGCCATGGCCGAACTGGAAGGTGACATCGCCGGTTACCTGAACGGCATGTCCGCCTACGACGATTTGACCCTGGCCGACCTGCAGGCCGCCTCGGGCAAATATCTGGATGGTATGGTGATGGTGGAGGTCGTCGTCGACTAGAGTTCTGTCAGCTCGATCCGTGACCGTTGTTGCAGATCTTGCCGCAGATATCCTTTTCCAGCCGCTGAAGCTGTTCCTGATCGGGTTCGGCTTCGGCGGCCATTTTTTTGGCGCCCCGCCCGATCGAACGTATCTGTCCCTCGTATTCACGGCAATGCTTGCACATGAACAGGTGGAACCTGATTTCCATCCGTTTCAGGAAACCAAAATCCTCGGTCTCGCCCGAGGCGATCATCCTTGTAAGATCACGGCACTTCAGCATTATCAATAACTCCTGATATTCCTATTCTCGAGGCACTCCCTCAGCAGGTTGCGTCCTCGGAAGAGCAGAACTCCCAGATTGGACCGGCTGATGTCCATGGTCCGGCAGATCTCCTCGCTGTCCAGTTCTTCCACTTCACGCAGGACGAAGGCCATGCGCTGGTCCGTCGAGATTCCCTCCATACAATCGGCGAGATGTTCGCGGACTTCACTTTCATAGGTGGCCGCGTCGGAGCCCCGTGGAGGCTTCTGCCAGTGGCCGTCCATCTTGAACCGGGTCTCCATGACCTGGTCGATGCTTTCGGCGCCGCTTTCACGGGACGCGGACCGTCTCATCTCTGAAATCTTACGATAC
>DAOWLV010000313.1 GCA_030643455.1 Candidatus Krumholzibacteriia bacterium
GAACTACATGAAAGGACGGAGGGAGAAGGTCCGGGGCAGTCCAACGCCGGCCATGGAGCGAGGGATGATGGAAGGGCCTTTGGAAATCGAGGAGTTGCTGCAAATGAGGATATTCAGGACACGATGTGAACTTCCGCCGGCATGGAGTGACTACTATGACCGGAACGTTGAGACCCGGGCCTTGAAGGTTAACCGCAAACACGAGTTGAAGATGGCGTACTGAGAAAACTCCCCTTGCTCTGAAAATGACCAAGAGGAGAGGGGAGACACAATTTCAGAGGCACAACTCAAGTTTTTCGGAACACCTGCCGATCCTGAATTCCGGGACCAGACACAACACCGAGACAGGCATCACAATTGCACTCATGAAAAATATAAAAACAGGAAACCCCGCGGCCATCAGAGGTAGGCTTTCCATGGTCATGGACAAAATCAACGGTTTTTCGAATCTGAGCAAAGGGCTCCTGGAGAGGTTTCAGGGTTCCGGGCGCCCGGATTCGTCGGACCTCGAACCTTCGGCGAATGTCAACGCGTCGGGCAAAAACCTGCGGGTTGTTCCCTCGGACACCGCTGACATCTCGGCCAAGGCCCGTCGTCTCATTGCTTTGCGTCTTGTTGTCGATTCAGGGCGACAGGCTTTGGACGCGTTGCCGGAAGTGCGTCAGGACCGGGTTAAACAGGCTCGTGATCGCCTGAACCGTGGTTATTACAATTCCATCGAAGTCCGCGCCCGGGTGGCCGAACGCCTGGACAATGTGGCTCGCAAACTGGAGGATCTCTGAGGAGCAAAGGTCCTTCGCCGAAAGCCCCTGCCCTTGATCTTGAAATATTTTCCCCGATATCGTGGGAGAATGCTTTTTTTGTTTGCATATACTGGTAAATAACTTTACAGTTTTTCCTGCGATGGAGCGCAACACATCCTTCATGATGTCAGGATTATATGATGGAAGACAATCTTTTCCGTCTCCCGCCACCAATTCCCCATGGTGCGATTTTTGTTGGTCCGGATGATTGGTTGACGGAGCCGGCCCTGGCGGATCGGGATAGTTGGCATTTTACCCGGGCCGACCAGGCGTTGCGTTGGCTCAAGGCAGCCTATGCGAAGGACAGCGCCGCCAGCTCGCGTCTCCTTTTCCTGCATCAGGATGCCTTCGCCGCCGAAGGAGGCGCCGACGATCTCGTCAACTGGCTGGAAGAGCTTTCCTCACTTCGCGCCCCATACCTGCCGATTTTTCTGCACGGGGGCCTGACGGCCGCTCCCCTGGTCCGATTTTTCCGGGCCGGGCTGTTCGACGCCCTGGTCGTTCCGCTGGACAGGTCACGTTGGGTGAACATGCTCATCAGGGCGGAAAAGCGTTTCGAGATCCGGCAGCAGGGCCGGCTCATTCTCGCTTCTTCCGGTCAGACCCAGGATCTCCTGCGGAATCTGCGCCGGCAACTGGGGGACCAGACGGCCCGCTCGGCCAGCGAGATGCTCAAGGCCCAGGAAACGCTGGAGGCCGCCAACCGCCAGTTGAACGAGGCAGTGGCCGAACTATCCCTGCTCTACAGATTCGGGCGGGAATTGAGCACCGCCGGAAACTGGGACGGGGTGCTGCGGGAAATCCTGAAAAGCCTCGCGGGATTCATCGGTGCCCGCGGGTCGGCCCTGATCCTGCGGTCCGCACCCGGAGGCGCCTATTCTCCCCGACAGACCTGGCAATGGGACGAATCGGCCTGGGACAAGGTGATCGTCGAACTCAAGGACCAGGTGGACACCTCGATCGCCGACGGTATCCTGGCACCCGGCGTTTTCAAGGTGGATCCAGGACCCCGGCAGGAATCCGGATCCGGGCGCCGCATCATTGCCCTGCCACTGGAACATCAGAACACCCGGCTGGGTTTTTTGTTGCTGTTGCTGTCGGATCCCGCGGAGCGGGACAGGGTCAGTGAACGGTTCCTCCCTTTTCTCCAGGCGGTCCAGGTGGTCCTTTCCGAAGAAGTGGCCAGTGCCCAGCTGCTTGATCGCATCAGGGACATCGGGGCCTTCAATGCACGGATTCTGGAAACCGTCAGCAGTGCCATCTGGGTGATCGATGAAAACGGCCGCACGGTATTCTGCAACCGCACCGGTCAGGAAATGTTGACGGGACGGGTAACACCCGGTATGGCGCCCGGTGAAATCCTCTTTCAGGTCGGGCGCGGCCGGGGAGAATTTCCCCTCGGTAAGCTGGAAGCCGGCTTGCCCGAACTGTTCCTCGATGGCAGGTTGCGTCTCGATGACACCGACGGCTTGCTGTTGCCCTTCCTGCGCGACCTGCCCGACAGCGTGTTCCGGGGGGAAGGCCATGTGACCCGTTCCGACGGAACAGGAATACCGGTCCTGCTGCAGACGTCCCGCATGCCAGGAAGCATCCCCGACCAGACCTGGCTGGTGGTCGTGGCCGAGGATCTCAGGGAGACACGGAAACTCGATGCCGAGAGGTTGCGGTCCGAACAACTGGAAGGCCTGGTGGAGATGTCCGCCACGCTCGCCCATGAGATCCGCAACCCTCTGATGGGCCTCAGCGCCCAGGCCGAGTTGCTGGCCGACCAGCTTCCTGCCGATGACAAGCGCTCCCGCTACATCGAAGTGATCACGGGGGAAGTGGATCGAATCAACGGCACCATCACCCGCATGTTGAATTTCGTGCGGCCATGCGAACCAATCCTGACGCCGGTATTTCTCCATGACCTGGGGCGCGACGCCATCGACCTGGTCCAGGCCAGGGCGGAGGTCAAGGATGTGACCCTGGAATTATTGCCCGCGGAAGCCGGTTGCGATTTGCGTGACCTGGAAATCACGGTGGACGCGGGACAGATCAAGCAGGTCCTGCTGAACCTGTTGATCAACGGGGTGGACGCCGCTGTTGAGGGCGGCCGCGTGCAGCTGCGGATTACCGGCAGCGATTGCCTGGAACTGAGCGATCCCGCCCGCGGCACACGGCGGGAAGGACCCGGCATCATCATTGAAGTCCTGGATGACGGTCCCGGGTTCGAGGAAGGGGACCTGGAACGGATCTTCCGACCGTTCTATACGACCAAGAGCTCGGGGACCGGGCTCGGACTTGCCATTTGCCACAAGATCGTGGCGGCCCATGACGGACAGATCAAGGCCGGACGCGATGACCATCACACCTATTTCCGTGTCCTGCTGCCCCGTGAGGCGGTCAAGCAGGCACATCTCGAGGAGAAGACATGAACCCGAGGATCCTGATCGTCGATGATGAAGCAGCCATCCGTTCGTCCCTGCTGGAATCCCTCACGGCCGAAGGTTATGACGCCGAGATCGCCGAGTCGGGGGAAGAAGCCCTGGCCCGATGCCATGGCGCGGTATTCGATCTGGTGGTCACCGATCTGCGCCTGCCGGGGGTCAGCGGGCTGGAAATCCTCCAGGCACTGCGCAACCAGGGGAACGCCACTCCGGTCATCATGATGACCGCCTATGGAGACGTGGACACGGCGGTCAGCGCGATGCGGTCCGGTGCCTACGACTTCATACCGAAACCCTTCAAGCTCAGCGCCATGAAAAAACAGGTGCGGGCCGCCTTGCGCGCCACCGCCGAGCCGCGTACCGGTCAGGACAAAATGGTGGTCACCGACACCAGGGAAAAGACCGCTTCGGTCGCCCCGTCCCCCGATCTCGATGGCCTGTACATGAGGCTGATCAAGGCCTGTCCGGGTCTGGAAAAAGTAGGCAGGGTCCTGGAGAAGATCGGGGCCAGCCGCAGCGGCAACGACACCTCGATCCTCATTCAGGGTGAGTCGGGTTCCGGCAAGGAAATCGTGGCCAGGGCGGTGCATGAGGTCAGCCTCGGACACACGGATCGTTTCATGGAAATCAACTGCGCCGCCGTGCCCGAAACCTTGCTGGAAAGTGAGTTGTTCGGTTACGAAAAGGGGGCCTTCACCGATGCCAAGGGCCGCAAGGAAGGCTTGTTCGAACTGGCTGGCGCCGGCACCATCTTCCTGGATGAAATCGGGGAGATGGGCGTTCTGTTGCAGAGCCGCCTGTTGCGCGTGCTGGACAACCGCCGGTACCGCCGCGTGGGCGGAAAGGACGACCTGGAAGTCGGGGCCCGTATCGTCGCCGCCACCAACCGCCGGCTGAGTGATGCCATCCTGGACGGGACCTTCCGCAACGATCTCTATTACAGACTCCAGGTGGTGGAAATCGAAGTGCCTCCCTTGCGGGAACGGCCCCAGGATCTGGATATCCTGATCAACAGTTTCCTGCGGGAGTTCAATACCAAACTCGGGTTGAACACCGAGCCGGTCGATTCCCGCCTGCTCGAGACTCTCCAGAAATATCCTTGGCCCGGCAACGTCCGGGAACTGAAAAATACCCTGAAACGGATCGTCATCCTGGAAGAACCCGCCAAGCTGCTGGAAAGCCATTTCCCGGCCCATATCCTGGCTGGCAGGAACCCGCGGGGCTCGTCCCGCCAGCAGGTCCTGGGGC
>DAOWLV010000144.1 GCA_030643455.1 Candidatus Krumholzibacteriia bacterium
CTGGGATCCTCCTACGTGAACGACTTCAACCTGTTCGGCCGGACCTGGAAGGTGATGGCCCAGGCGGATGAGCAGTACCGTTCCCTGGCCGCGGACATCGAGCGGATCGAGGTCCGCAACGAATTCGGCAACATGATCCCCATCGGGTCCTTCGCCGCTGTCCGGGATACCGTTGGGCCGCTGTTTATCGGACGGTTCAATATGTATCCCAAGGCGGGAATAACCGGCATGGGCCTGCCCGGGGTTTCCAGTGGTGACCAGATCGCCGAGATGGAGCGCCTGGCCAAGGAACTCCTTCCTCCGACCATGGGATTCCAGTGGTCCGGCGTCACCTACCAGCAACTGGCGGCCGGCAACCTGGCCCCGTTCATCTTCGGTTTGGCCTTTTTGTTCGTCTACCTGTTCCTGGTGGCCCAGTACGAAAGCTGGATGATCCCCCTGGCGGTGTTGCTGGGTGTGCCGGTGGCGATCATGGGGGCCATGTGGTTCTCCAAGTTCCGTGGGTTGGATAACAATGTCTACACCCAGGTGGGGTTGGTGCTTCTCATCGGCCTGGTGGCCAAGACGGCCATCCTGATCGTCGAGTTCGCCAAGGTGAACCGGGAAGGCGGGCTGGGACTCTACGACGCCTCCCTCAAGGCCGCGGTCCTGCGTTTCCGCGCCATCCTGATGACGGCCTTCTCTTTCATCCTGGGCGTGATTCCCCTGGTCATCGCCACGGGCGCCGGCGCGGCGAGCCGGGTTTCACTCGGCATGGCCGTGTTTGGCGGCATGCTGGTCGGCACCATCGGCATGACCCTGCTGACACCGGTCTATTTCCTGGTGATCCAGGGCATCGCCGAGAAGTTCGGCGGTCCTCCTGAATTCAAGGAGCTGCCGGATGAAGCCAAGGATGACGGTGATCCGGGCGGCGACCCACCCGCGGAACCGGAACCGGATCCGATCGGCTGATGACTGATCCTACACGGGGCCCCGCTGATTCGGCGGGGCCTTTGCCTGGAGCTTTCCATGTCCATATTTGATATCATCGCGGTCCTGATGACCCTGGCCGCGCTGTTCGGTTATATCAACCACCGCTGGCTGAAACTCGAACCCACCGTCGGCCTGCTGATGATCAGCCTGGCCAGCTCCCTGGGCATCATGGCACTGCACTGGGTGTTCCCCCGCCTGGAAATCGTCAACCAGATCCAGAACATGGTCGGCAGCATCGATTTCAACGAGGCCCTGATGCACGGCATGCTCGGTTTCCTGCTCTTTGCCGGTGCCCTGCACGTGGACCTCGAATATTTCGTGCGCCGCAAGGGGACCATCGCTTCTTTGGCCACCATCGGCCTGCTTATTTCCACCTTTCTGGTGGGTTGGCTGAGCTGGCTGGTTTTCAACGGGCTCGGATTGGAAATCTCGTTTTTGGCCTGCCTCGTTTTCGGTTCGCTGATTTCCCCGACCGACCCCATCGCCGTCATGGGCACCTTGAAAACCCTGCAGGCACCCAAGGACCTGGAAGCCAACATCGCCGGCGAGTCCCTGTTCAATGACGGGGTCGCTGTTGTCCTGTTCACCGGTCTGGTGGCTTTAATGGCATCCCAAACGGGTAGTGGTGACGGCCACGGGGGGCACGGTGGAGAGTTCAGCGCCTCCGGGATGGCGATCTTTTTCCTGCGGGAGGCCGGGGGTGGGGCGGTTCTGGGCCTTATCTGCGGTTATGTGGCCTACCGGCTGATGCTGAGCATCGACGACTACAAGGTCGAGGTCATGCTGACCCTGGCCCTGGTCATGGGCAGTTACAGTCTGGCCTGGGCCGTGCACGTTTCCGGTCCCATCGCCGTGGTGGTGGCCGGCATCCTGATCGGCAACCGCGGCCGCGCCTTCGCCATGAGCGAAGAGGTGGCCGACTACCTGGAAAAGTTCTGGGAACTGCTGGACGAGATTCTCAACGCGCTGCTTTTCATGCTGATCGGTGTGGAGGTGCTGGTGGTGGCGTTCAGCGGACGGGGTATTCTGGCCGGGCTGATCGTCATCTTCATCGTTCTTTTGGCCCGGTTCGTGAGCGTGCTGATTCCGATTTCGATCATCAAGTTGCGATCCCAGTTTCCCCCGGGGGTCGTGCGCATCCTGACCTGGGCGGGTTTGCGGGGGGGCATTTCCGTGGCCCTGGCCTTGTCGCTGCCGCCGAGCCCGGAGAAGAACATCATCCTGACCAGCACCTACATGGTGGTGCTTTTTTCCATCCTGGTCCAGGGGATGACGGTCAAGAAGGTGCTCAGGAAGTTCCTGTAGATGGGGTCATTCCCCCAGGAGGTCGATGTAGGCTCCGCTCACCAGATCACCGGGCAGGATCCCCAGCTTTTCCATCAGGTCTACGGCCTCTTTTTCACCCACTTTGGGGTCATCTCCTTTGGAAAGAACAACTTCCAGTTCCAGGAAGGAACCCAGACCTTCCACTTCGTCCAGATGGATGCGGGTCCGGCCTGCCAGCAACAGCAGCCTTTTCTTGTGGACCACGCCCCGTACCGAAAGGGCGGCGGCCAGGACATCCCGCAAGGTGCCGGCGTCGGTGGTTCGCGCGATGGCATAACTCGAGGTCTTGGGGCCTTCGGAATCGGGCCGGTGGTAACTGATAAGTTCTCCCGTACCGTCGGCGAATTCGCGGACCTTCAGACGTCCCGTTTCACAGTGGAAGAAGGTATCCGTTTGCAGGATGGTTTCGGGTCCGACGCCAGTCAGGGTCCTGGCTCTGGCCAGGAGTGCTTCGGGATCTGAAACGCG
Organism: Candidatus Krumholzibacteriia bacterium; assembly: GCA_030643455.1. Taxonomy (GTDB): domain Bacteria; phylum Krumholzibacteriota; class Krumholzibacteriia; order LZORAL124-64-63; family LZORAL124-64-63; genus JAGLCY01. The sequence continues at coordinate 2,767 of DAOWLV010000144.1, forward strand.
GGCCTTGATTTCGATGTTGGCGGGCATGGATCGACCTTTTCAAAAGTTCGCTGGAATTCATTTCATCCCAGGGGTTTTTTTCTGGTCAGGCGTTAGTATACTTTAAAATCATAAACTGTTGAACCGGAGGACCATACTGTTTGAAAATTATTTCCCCTCCTCTCGTCCTGCTTTTGATTTTTTTGCTGATGGGTGGTGTTTCCGAGCCCGCCCGGGCGCAAGGTGACGCCGAAGAAGATGTCAGCCTGGGGCATTTCCCAGGGGCGGTGTGGGATGACATCACTGCCCTGCCGACCTGGGAAAACACCTGGTGGCTGCTGGGCGGAACCGCCCTGACCATCGGGGTCCATCAGTTCGAGGATCCTGGCCGTGCAGCCGAAGTGCTGAACAAGGGGATCTGGGATTCCCTTTCCGATTTTGGAAACATCTGGGGAGACATACGTGTCCAGGTGTCTTTGGCCCTCGGAACCTGGGGGATCGGGAGCTGGGCCGGCAATAATGAAATTGCAGGATTCGGTTTCGACCTGTCCAGGGGATTTTTGCTGACCGTTGCGACCACCAGCATCATCAAGGCCGGCTTCAACCGCACACGACCCAACGGCGAGGACTACTCCTTTCCCTCGGGCCACACCGCCGCGGCATTCACGACCGCCGGAGTCGTCACCCGTCGCTACGGCGGTTGGCTCGGCGGATTGTCCATCGGGCTGGGAGTCCTGACGGGCATGGGGCGGATGGAGGATATGAGGCATTACGCTTCGGATGTGGTGGCCGGCGCGACGATCGGGTGGATCATCGGCCGCACGGTGGCCCGGAAAGACCCCAATGACAAAACGGCCTGGCAGGTGGTGCCCTTCGGGAACGGCCTGGCGATGATCAAGAGTTTCTGACCCACGACCAAAAAAGGCGCCGCTCCTTTCGAAGCGGCGCCCGTCTCATTCAAACAACCGATGTCTATTTTTTGTCCCGGGGAAAACTGCCGGGAGTTTGTGGCACGCTCACCGGTTCATCCTTGATCTTCTGCAGCAACACCTCGACGGTCTTTTCCAGCTGGGGATCCCGGCCGGCGATCTCCTCGTGGGGAAGATTGTCGATCTCGATGGTGGGTTCGACGCCGTGGTTTTCCACATCCCACTCGCCGTTGACGTTGAACAGGCCGAACTCGGGGAAAGTCACCTGGCCGCCGTCCATCAGGCCGATGCCGCGGCTGATGCCGACCAGTCCGCCCCAGGTCCGGGTGCCGACCACTTCGCCCAGTTCATAGTACTTGAAGTAGTAGGGCAGGGCGTCGCCGCCACTGCCGGCGTACCCGTTGGTGATCATGGCCATGTGGCCGAGGAAGGCCGTGCCAGGTGTGCGCCAATCCTGGCCGTAACGGGGTTTCCACAGGTTGACCAGCTTCTGACGCAGGATGTTCATGAAGAAATCGGGAATGAACCCGCCGCCGTTGAACCGCTCGTCGATGATCAGGCCGTCCTTGCGCAGGTTCGGATAGAATCCCTTGGCGAAACCGACCTGGCCCCCGACGGCGGTGTTGGGCATGTGCAGATAGCCGATCTTGCCGTCCGAGAGCTCATCGACCCGGCGCCGGTTTCCCTGGACCCAGGCTTCGTAACGGAGAGCCCTGTCGCCTGCGATGGGCACCACGGTGATCTCCCGGCCGTCCTTGCCGTCGGGATTGGGTCCGATTTCCAGAAGGACCTGCGTGCCAACCTTGTTCTCGAACAGGCTGTAGGGGTTGGTGCCGGCTGTCAGCGCCACACCATCGACCGTCAGGATGTAATCGTCGCTGCCGACTTCCTGCCCCGGTTGGTTCAGGGGAGTGGGGGTGTCCGAGTTCCAGTCCCGTTCGCTGAAGATGCGGCCGAAACGGTAACGGTCGCTTTCGCGATCCAGTTCGAAGTTGCAGCCGAGAAGGCCTGTGCCTACCTGTTTGGCATGTGGCATGTCGCCGGGCCGGACATAGGAGTGGGAACTGTTCAGTTCGCCGATCATCTCGCCCAGGACGTAGCTGAAGTCCGCTCCGTGGGCGACATAGGGGATCAGCTGGCCGTAACGCTCGTACATGTGATCCCAGTCCACGCCATGCATACCGGGATCGTAGAAGAAATCACGCTCCTGCCGCCAGGCGTCGCGGAACATCTGGCGCCATTCGGCCCGGGGATCGACCTTGGCCTGCATTTCACCTGTCCGCAGGGGATCTTCGGCCGGTTTCTGGTCGGCCTTGGCGTCGATGATGCCGAAGGTGCCGTTGCTGGCGTAGAGGATCTTCTTGCCGTCGGCCGACAACGAAAAGTCGCGGACCTTTGGCAACACGGTTTCGGCCTCGCGCTCCTCCATGTCGAAGACCATGATGTCGGACCCGCCCCTGCCGCCCCGACCGCCGCCCGCGGTGAAGGGTCGATTGCTGTAGAAGAGCTTGCCGTCGGTGAAATGCAGGTTGAAGTAATTGCCCTGGGAAACGTCAAGTTCGACCATCCGGTCGGACAGGCCTTCGAGATCGATCTTGATGACCTCTTTCTCTTCGTCTTTTTCTTCATCCCCGTCCTTGTCCTCTTTGTCATTTTCCTCATCGTCGGATGAATCCTCGTCCTCCTCGTCATCCTCGTCATCCTCGTCCCCATCGACCTCGGCCTCGTCGCTTTCGGGCGGGAAGGGATGCTCCACGTCTTCACGCAGGGTCACCAGGTACAGACCGTCCATGTTGGTCCACAGGGGCTTGAGATCGTAGCCGCCCAGGGTGGGGTCGAAGCTGCGGCCCGAGACGAAAAACAGGTATTTGCCCTCGTCATCGAAGCAGGGCGAGCCGTCTTCGGTGAAGTCGGTGGTCACGCGATGGGTTTTTCCTTCGGCCACGTTGTACAGAAAAATGGAGCTGAAGTTGTTCTCTTCGTTTTTGGCGTAGGCCAGCCAGCCGCCCTGCGGGCTCCAGTTCCAGCTCCGGATCTCATCGTTGGTACCCTGATCCACCTTCTTCATCTTGCCGCTGGCAGCATCCACGATCCACAGGTTCATGGCCGCGTCGCTGACCGCCAGGTGCTTGCTGTCGGGAGACCAGTCGAGCTGCATCTTGTAGGTCTTGCTGCCGGAAGTGAGCTGCTTTTCCTCGCCCTTGCCGTCGGCGCTTCGCACCCAGATCTCGTATTCACCGGAACGGTCGCTGAGGTAGGCCACGTTCTTGCCGTCGGGTGACCAGACGGCTTCACGCTCGCGGATGCCCGGTGTCGCGGTCAGGTTGCGGATGTTTCCCTTTTCGGCGGGAACGGTGAAGATGTCGCCGCGGGCGGAAAACACGGCCCTGTTGGCCTCCGGGGAAAGGTCCCCGCTACCGATGCGATTCCCGACATCCTTGATGGTCGGGCGGGTCAGGACCAGGTCGCTGAACAGGGAAACCGTGACCTGGCGCGTTTCTTCGGTGGTCAGGTCCAGAACGAACAGGCGGCCGCCGTTTTCATAGACGATGGCGTCCGGGCCCAGGCTGGGGTGCTTGACGTCGTATTCGTCGTGGTCGGTCACCTGGCGGTGTTCACTGCTGACGGTGTCGTAGACCCAGATCTGCAGGCGGCCGCTCCGGTCGCTGTTGTAATAGATCTTGTCGCCGTGCCACATGGGATAATTGTCGCTGCCGACCCAATCGGTGATCTGCCGGGTATCGTTCACGTCGAAGTCGTAAACCCAGACGTCCTGGGCCATGCCGCCCTTGTACCGCTTCCAGGTCCGGTCTTCGCGGCTGTTGCGGTTGAAGGCGATCTTCTTGCCGTCGGGCGAATAGCTGGACAGCCCGGCCGTGGGCAGGATGATTCTCCGGGGCAGACCGCCGTCGGTTTTCACGGTGTAGATCTGGAGGTCCCGGCCGGTATGGCTTTCGCGAGGGGACAGGAACCGGACACTCTTGCCGTCCGGCTGCCAGTCGATGACCCGGTCCCACCCGGGATGCCAGGTCAGGCGGGCGGGTTCCCCACCGCCGGCAGCGATGGTGTAGACATCGTGATTGCCATCGTAGTTGCCGGAAAAGGCGATCGTGGCCCCGTCGGGGCTGAATTTGGGAGTGCTCTGGAATCCTACCGAACCAGTGAGCCGGAGGGCCTGTCCGCCGTGGGCCGAAACCGTCCAGAGATCACCGGCATAGGTGAAGACGATATTGTCGCCATGGATGTCGGGGCTCCGCAGCAGGCGCATGTCGTTCGGATCCGGATCCTCCATCACGGGGTCCGCGGCCAGGGCGGTGGTCGCGGCGAAGACGGACATGAGGATTGTCAGGATCGCCCAGGCGGCAATGCGGTGTTTCGGTGGCGACAGGGTAGTCATCAATGACCTCCAGAGGAGATTTGGCCCGCCGCGATCGATCCGGGACGGGTTGGTGATTCGGCCACGGTATAGATGAGGCCGGCGATGGCGGCGACATTTCGGGCCATAAGGTCAGGGTCGATTTTTTCAAAAGTGTCGGCCCTGGAATGATGAACATCGAAGTAATGGGTGGTGTCGACCCGATGACCGACGCCGGGCACGCCTTCGCGGACGATGGGCCCGATGTCGGCGCCCGAGCCGCCCTTGTGGACGGACCATTCGGCCGGGGCGACACGGGCCAGGGGTGCTGCTGCTTCGGCCAGGGCGGCGACCACGACGCTGTCGGCGTCGACGGAGAATCCCCGCGGTGCGAAGGCTCCCGAATCGCTTTCAATGGCCAGGACATGGCGGTCAAGTTCGCTCCGATGGGCCTCGAGGTAGGCTTTGCCTCCCGGGGCTCCGTATTCTTCGGCCGTGAAATGCACAACCCGGACAGTACGGCGGGGGCGGAGGTCTTGTTTCAAGAGAATTCGGGCCGAGGCCAGGGCC
>DAOWLV010000416.1 GCA_030643455.1 Candidatus Krumholzibacteriia bacterium
CGTCGGTATCGGCCAGTTCCTGCAGGCTGCGCCAATAGTTCGGCGCCTGGCCTGGATCAGAACTCATATCGGAACTCCGGATCATGCGAAACCTTTCCTACCGATGACAGGTCGTGCAGTTGGTGGACGGGGAAATGCTGTGCTGTTGCCGCAACTCGGCCCCGACAACGGCGGGATCCCCTTCGGCTACCCAGTTCATATCCGTCACGAATTCTTTCGGCCGCAGGTTGGGATCAGGATTGCGGTGGCATTCAAGGCACCAGCCCATCGTCAGGGGCTCGACCTGTTCGACGACTTCCATCCGGTCAACCCGACCGTGACAGCTGACACATCCCACGCCTGACTGGACGTGTCCCGCATGGTTGAAGTAGGCGTAATCGGGAAGATCGTGCACCCTCACCCACTTGATCGGCTCACCGGTTTCGGCACTCTTGCGCACCAGAGCCAGCTTCTCGCTCTCGGTCTTGATGGTGCTGTGGCAATTCATGCAGGTGGCCGTGGGCGGGATGTTGGCCTTGGCGGTGGTTTCGACGCTGGTGTGGCAATAGCGGCAATCAATTCCCAGTTCGCCAGCGTGCAGCGCGTGGCTATAGGCGACCGGTTGTTCGGGGGCATAACCGATGGCCGACATTTCCGGGGAAAACACGGCGGTGATCAGTACCGTCGCGTAGATGAGACCACCGACCGCGATGACGGCCGAAGCCTCACGCAGATAGTTGGCCCATTTCGGGAAAACGAATTTGTCGGTCGTTGTGTCCGGAGTGTTGCCTTGAGTATCTGGAGTCAACCGACTCTCCCCCTTCATCCTAGGAAAGATTATCCACCGCACCAAGCGGCCCTGGCCACCGGAAATGACTATGAATCTTTATCTGAGTGCTTTCGGTGGGCGATATTACGGTCCAACCGGGATCATTTCAATGAAAAACAGGACCTATTTGGCATATTTTCCTGTTTCCAGCGTCGCTTTGAAGGAAACGCCACAACCACAGGAACTTGCAGCCTTGGGGTTGTCGTACTGGAACCCCCCGCCCACGAAAGCATCCACGAAATCCACCTTCAAACCCTCGATGGTCGCCAGGGAGATCGGATCACAGAGAATCGTCAGCCCGAACTGGGTCGTTTCACGGTCCCCCGGCTGGCGCTCGGCTCCTGGCGTGATCACGTATTTTGCGCCCGAGCAGCCACCTGCCTCCACACCAATGCGTACGCAGGAACCGACGCAGCTGTCGGCGGTCAGCTGACATTTGATCTCGTTGGCAGCAATTTCAGTGAGGGTCACCATCATCGGGTTTGGCCTTTCGCAGATAAATCCCGGAAACCGGACAAAATCTATCTGTTTGGGGCCTGATTTGCAAATGGGATTCGTGGTCTCCAGGGCAAGGGACCGATAGCGGCGAAGGGGAATTGCCTTACCATATCTGATTCATGCGCCACCAACCGGACGGCCCCAATCCTGATCCCTGATCAAGCGAAGGATCCCCCGAATGACCATCTCTGTCCGCCTGATCACCCTGGGTCTGATGACCCTCATCCTGACGGGATGCCCCATGGACGATTCGAACAGCACAGGCAATGCCGCAACCGGCCCCCGCACCCCACAGGAAATCATGCGCGACGGGAACCACCTCATCAATGAACCCTCCGCCTACCTGCAGCAGCACGCCCACAATCCCCTCGACTGGTATCCCTGGGGCGAAGAGGCCCTGAAAAAGGCCCGCGCCGAGGACAAGCCCATCTTCCTTTCGATCGGGTATTCATCCTGCCACTGGTGTCACGTGATGGAACACGAGGTCTTCGAGCACGTCGACGTGGCCGAGTTCATGAACGAGCACTTCGTCTGCATCAAGGTCGATCGCGAGGAACGGCCCGACCTGGACAGCGTCTACATGGAGGCGGTGCAGATGATCACCGGACGCGGCGGCTGGCCCATGTCCGTGTTTCTCACCCCGGACCTGGAGCCCTTCCATGGGGGGACCTATTTCCCCAAGGACCATTTCATGCAGCTGGTGCGCCAGATCGTGACCGTCTACACCGAAAAAAGAGATGACCTGGAAAACCAGGCCGGGCAGCTTGCCGCCAGGATCGCCAGCGCATCGAAGTCCACCCCGACCTCGGGCCTGCCCCTGGACGACGACCGCCTTTCCGCTGCCGTGGCCAAGGGCAAGGAAAGCTACGACCCGATCAACGCGGGGTTCAGCCAATCCCAGAAATTTCCCACACCCGTGAAGTGGCGCTTCCTGCTGCACGAGTACCGCCGTCGGGGCGATGCGGAACTGGCGGAAATGATCATCGCCACGCTGGATGCCATGCAGGGTGGCGGCATCTACGATCATGTGGGCGGGGGATTCCACCGTTACACCGTGGATGTTCGCTGGACGGTGCCCCACTTCGAAAAGATGCTCTACGACAACGGCCAGCTCGCCGGCCTCTTCCTGGAAGCGGGCGTGGTGTTCGACCGCCCCGATTTCACCGCCACCGGTCTGGACGTGTGCGACTTCCTGCTGGCCGACATGCAAGGTGAAAATGGCGGATTCTTCGGCAGTTACGATGCTGACAGCGGCGGAGAAGAAGGCACCTACTACGTCTGGTCGCGGGACGACATCACCGCCGCGGTGGGCTCCACCGACGGCCCGGCCCTGGCCGACGTGCTGGGCATCACCAAAAAGGGCAACTTCGAACAGTCCGGCAGCAGCGTGCTGACCAGACGGGCTGATCTGGAAAAGATCGCCGCCGAGCGCGACCGGTCGGTGGAAGAACTCGAAGCGCTGTTCCCGCTTCATCGGGAGACCCTGCGCAAGGTCCGGTCCGAACGCACCCCACCTGGGCTGGACCCCAAGATCGTCACCTCGTGGAACGGTCTCGCAATCGCTTCACTGGCCCAGGGTTACGCGGTCACGGGAAATGAAAAGTATCTGGACGGGGCCCGCAGGACTGCGGACTTCCTCTTGAAAAAACATCTCAACAAGGACGGTTCGCTGTCGCGTTCCTCCAGCGAAGGTCGCACCCGGGGCGAAGGCATTCTCGACGACTACGCCTTTTTCGCCGACGGTTTGCTGGAGATCTACCAGGTCTCGGGTGAGACGAAGTATCTGCGGGCGGCCAAGGAATTGATCGACTTCGCCCGCACCGAATTCCGGC
>DAOWLV010000321.1 GCA_030643455.1 Candidatus Krumholzibacteriia bacterium
GATCAGCAGATAGATCACGGCAAAGCGATCGATGTTCATTCTTCGCAGGGAAAGTTCGATCAGCTTTTTTCTGAGGTTCAAAGCCAGCCTTCCTCACGGTAGAAATCCAGGGTTTCGGTGAATCCCCGGGCGGCGTCCCGCTTGGCCCGGAAGCCCGTTTCGGTGTTCAGGCGACTGCCGTCGCAGACCCAGCCAACGGAGTCCAGGTCACGGATCCGGTCACGGTTCAGGATTGCCGACCGCGCGGCACGGGAGGATCCGGCCAGCCGGGAAATAAATTTCAACAGACCAAGAGGCACGGGCAGGGTGCGGATCCTGCGGCCGGCCATCCGGCCCAGGGCTTCGGCCATGGCCGGCCAGTCGTAGCCGGTCCGGCCGTCATCCACGAAAAAGGGCCCGGTGGCCGACCCGGTTTCCAGCAGGGCGACCGCAGCGGCGGCTGCGTCACGCCCGTCGACCAGGGAAAGCCCGGTCATCCGGCTGCCGAGGCGACCGGTCCAGCCCCGGATCGCCATCCGGATCAGGGGCAGGAATTCGGCGTCCCGGGGACCGTACAGGGAGGGGGGCCGGAGCACCGCGGTCCGAAACGTCCATTCACCCCTGGTCACCAGTTTCTCGGCGGCCAGCTTGGAACGGCCGTAGTCCGTGATGGGTCTGCAGGCATCGGTCTCCAGGGCGGGCCTATCCAGACCGGCAGGACCGTGGGCCGCCAGGCTCGAGATCAGGATGAAGGCGGCGGGATCTTCATCGCCGGCATTTCCACATCCGGCCCAGGCGCCCGCGGCGGCAGCGAGCAGGGTCTCGGTGCTGGTCACGTTGGCGGTGTAATAGATTTTTCGCGCGGGGGCGCTCACCACGCCGGCGCAATGGATCAATCCACCGGTTCCGGCCAGAAACCGGGTGCAGTCTTCAGGATCGGTCAGATCGACCACCACTGTTTCGACGGGTTTGCCGTCGAGCCAGCGCAGGTTGCTCGTGGTCCGCACCGATGCCCGGACCTGGTACCCGCGGGCCAGCAGGACGTCGGCAATGTGGCTGCCCAGGAATCCCGTCGCCCCGGTCAGGGCGACCCGGAGGCCGCGAGCGCCCGTGTTGCCGTTGACGGAATTCACCTCACTGCTTTCTCGTAGACACGGTAGGTCTTGTACATTTCCGCTCCGTAACCGGTCAGGATCCGGTTCATGGGTTTGTTGTCGGCCAGGATCCAGGAGCATTCGGCGGCCTGGATGCCCCTGGCAAAGCCGGCGAGCATGGTCTTGTACACCATGGCGATGTCCACGCCGAGTCTGCGGTGTTCCGGCAGGACGCCCATCAGGATGGTGCGCCCGTAATTGATCTTCCGCTTGCCCAGAAGGAATCTCAGCCAGCCGAAGGGCAGCAGTTTGCCTCGCAGAGACTGCAGGGCCTGGTTGAAATCGGGAATGGTCAGCGAAAAACCGATGGGCACCCCTTCCATCTCGGCAATCAGCAGGAAATCCGGATCGACCATCGATTTCATGTCCTTGGCCATGTAGGCGAAATCCTCGTCGTCCAGGGGGATGAAACCCCAGTTCTCGCTCCAGGTCTTGTTGTACAGGTCACGCGCCAGCTCGGCTTCCTCGGTAAACTTTTTCATGTCGAAGGGACGGATGACCAATCCGGGCCGGGCCATGATGCGGTCGATGAGCCGCTGCATCTTTTCGGGCAACTCGCCCCCCGTCCTGATATCCCAGGCGAAAAGGTCCTTGGCTCCGGCCAGCCCGAAGTCCTCGAGCTGCTTCTCGTAGTAACGGGGATTGTAGGGCATGCCGATGACCGGACGGTTGAACTTGCCGTCCACCTGCAGGCCGTACCAGTCGTGGTTCGAGGTGAAACAACCAGGGCCGCGCATGATGTCCATGCCCTTGCCGGCGATCCAGTCCCGCGCGGTTTCCAGCAGTGCGGCCGCCGCGGCGGGATTGTCGTCGACCTCGTAGAAACCGAAAAACCCGACCTTCTCTTTCCAGTGTTCGTTGTTGTACTGGTCCACGGCCGCTCCGATGCGGCCGACCACCTGGCCGTCGTCGTGAGCGAGCCACAGCTCGGCGGCGGCGTGCCTGTAGAAGGGGTTCTTCTTCTTGTCGTGGAAGTGTTTCATCTCGTCCAGAAGCGGGAACACGTAGTGGGGATCGTCGCGGTAGATCCGGTATGGAACGTCCAGAAACTCCCTGAGGGCATTCTTGTCGTTGCCGATGGGGGATATCGTCACGGCCATCGCATTCTCCCTTATCAAAAGAAACCCGGGAGGTCCTGGAACGAATTCGAGAACTTCCCGGGTCGAAGATCGGGCGCAGCCCGCGAATCACGAATAATCCTGATTAACTGGGAATGAGCTCCAGTTCCTTGCCCACCTTGATCATGCTGTCCATGGCCTGGTTGATCTCGTCCTCGGTGTGGGTCGCCATGAGGCTCAGGCGGATCAGGGCGTTGCCGGGTTCGACGGCGGGGCTGATGACGGGATTGACGAAAACGCCCTCGTCGATCAGCCGCCGGCACATCCTGAAGGCCGCCATGTCTTCCCCTACCACCGCGGGGATGATGGGGGTTTCGCTCGGTCCGGTGTCGAAACCGGCGTCGTCCAGGCGTTCCCTCATGAGATCGTTGTTGTGCCACAGAGCTTCGTGGCGCCAGGTCTCCTCGAGCATCACGTCGATGGCGGCGGAAACCGAGGCCACCGAAGCGGGGGGCATGCTGGCCGAAAACATCAGGGCGCGGGCCATGTGCTGGACGAAGTGGATGACGTCGGCGTCGCCGGCGACGAACCCGCCCACCGAGGCCAGGGATTTGCTGAAGGTACCCATGATGAGGTCGACCTGGTCGGTGAGTCCGAAGTGGTTACAGGTGCCCCGGCCGCAATCGCCGAGAACACCGACGCCGTGGGCGTCGTCCACCATGATCACCGATTCGTATTTCGCGGCCAGTTCCACGATTTCAGGCAGCTTGGCGATGTCGCCTTCCATGGAAAACACGCCGTCCACGATGATCAGCTTGTTTTTATCCTTTTCGCTCTCGAGGACCAGCTCCAGGTTTTCCATGTTGTTGTGACGGAACTTGCGCACATCGGCGAAGGAAAGACGGGCGCCGTCGATGATCGAGGCGTGGTCGGTCCGGTCGACGATGATCGTTTCATTGCGGCCAGCCAGGGAGCTGAGCACACCCTGGTTGACCATGAATCCCGTCGAGAAGACCAGGGCCTTTTCCTTGCCCACCAGGGTGGCCAGTTTTTCCTCGAGTTCGATGTGGATGTCCAGCGTTCCGTTGAGGAATCGGGATCCCGTACAACCGGTGCCATACTTGGCGATGGCCGCCTGGGCAGCCTCCTTGACCCGGGGGTGGTTGGTCAGCCCCAGGTAGTTGTTGCTGCCAAGCATGATGATTTCCTTGCCCTTGTAACGGACAGTATTCTCCTGGGCGGATTCGATGACCCGAAAATAGTTGTAGAGATCGGCCTCCATCATGTCCTTGGCGATCCGGAATTTACTGATTTTGTCGAGAAGACCCATGGTCACCGTCTTTTGCTGGACATGGAATCGGCAATTCAACCCACGCGGAGAGGATACACACATACCCCGCCGTCAGGTTTCACGATCCCCGAAAATAGCTCGTAAGCGGGAATCCGACAACTAGAAAACGTCCGCTTCGAAAACCAGGAATTCGGAGTCTTGGCGCCAGGCGTCCGGATCCAGCCCCGCCTTGAGGGCCAGATGGGTCAGGGTGGTGTCCCGATCCCAGCCCTGTTCGGGCGCTACCTGGGGCAGAAACACGGCCCGCCGGCCCATTTTTACCATCACCACGCCATGACGCCCGATGACGATTTCCTCGAACCCTGCGACGGGAACCAGGGGGGTCAGGGCCGAAACCTCGATTTCGATAGTGGCAAGTTCTTCGGCGGCCACCGGACTGAAACGGGGATCCGAGACGGCGGCGCTGCGGCCGTTTTCCATCACCGCATCCACCAGGGGTTTGATACCCTCGATGTAGCCGATACAGCCCCGCAGGTGGCCGGAGGTCGTCAGGGTCACAAAAGCGCCCCGATGGGCAGTCAGGCCCGGGGAAAGGTCGATCCCCGCCTCGGCCGCCAGGGTACGGGGATCTTCAGGAGGTTGCTTTCGGGCTGCGGCTTCCACGGCGTGCCGGGCGATATCCAGCAGGAACCGCTTTTCTTCATCATCGAGGCGCATGGCAGGTTGGGTGTCTTCAGTCATGGATACCGCTTTCGCCGGAGGAGGGGTCGCCGGGCCCGGTGCACAACAGGATGGAGGCATAACTCACCGAAAGCGAATAGTCGCCGTCGCGGTCGCCGCTGCGGCTGTAGTCGATCAGGGCACCTTCGTATCCGCCAGC
>DAOWLV010000246.1 GCA_030643455.1 Candidatus Krumholzibacteriia bacterium
ATTCGGCAACGGCCTTGCCGGTCTGCCGGATGTATTCCTGACGGACTTCTTCATCGGTCACCACGGCAGCCGAGGAAACCTCTTCGATCAGTTTTTGCCAGGGTAGGCTGGCCCGAATGTAGGCTTCCTGCTGGGTCCAGTCGACCGCGGGGTTCTGCAGATCCGCGTAGTAGCGGTTCATGTCCACATTCCCGTTTTCATCGCGATAACGGGCCAGCAGTTCGGGGGGAGGGCTGTTCTCGAATACGGAAAGCACCTCATCGTCGGAAACGGTGATGCCCCTTTCCTCGATGGCCTGCTGGAAGATGGCGGCCTGGACCAGGGAATCCCAGGCCTGCTGATTGGCCGCGGCGTTCTGGTTCGCGTTCAGCTCCCGGTTCTGGGCCTGCTGGCGCATCTGGCCTCTCTGCTGCCGCACGGCGTAGTCGTACTGCTGACCTGTGATATCGGAGCCGTTAACGGTTCCGATGACACCTGCCTGGAATTTTTTGGTGCCGGGAGCCTGGCAACCCCGACCGGTCATCCCGCCCAGAAACAGGAACAGGATGAAGGTGCCCGCAATCACCCAGTAAAAGATCTTGGCCTGGGAACGCAGAAACTTGAACATTTTCGACTTCCTTCGAAGGGTGGACGGCCGCCGGGAAACAGACCCCACCGGGGGCCGGAGGGTTCCCGGCATATTGAATCGGTCTAATAAAATGGTAGAAGGCAGGAGAATTCACAAGTTGACATTGATCTGAAAGGGAATTCTGTTATTGTGTGGCTCCATCAAACCGGATTTGTCTGATTTTCCACCCTCAGGAATCAACGGAGTGCTCCATGGCCCAGGATTTTCATCGTCCCTTCCCGGAGGGCGCCATCGCCCCCGAGTCCGAACAGAAGAAGTTGCTGGAAAGTATGGTCAAGGACCGGATTCAGTTCCTGCGCCTGATCTTCACGGACATCATGGGTCAGAACAAGAACGTCGAAATGCCCGCCAGCCAGTTCGAGAAGGCCCTGCGTGGGGAAATCATGTTCGACGGGTCGTCCATCCAGGGTTTCACCCGGATCGAAGAATCCGACATGCTGCTGGTTCCGGACCTTCGCACCTATGCGGTTTTTCCCTTTGACGACGGCCGCGGCAAGGTCGCCCGGTTGATCTGCGACGTCTACAACGCCGACCGGACCCCCTTCGAGGGCTGCCCCCGGCTGGCCCTGCGCCGTACATTGGAGCGGTTCAAGAAACTGGGTTACATACCTGTCTGTGGTCCTGAGCTGGAATTTTTTCTCTTTCAGAAGAACGGTAACGGCGATCCCACCACCATCACCCATGACACGGGCGGCTATTTCGACCTGTCCCCGGTGGACATGGGGGAGGACGCCCGCCGGGACATCGTGAACGTGCTGGAGGCCATGGGCTTCGAGATCGAGGCGGCACATCACGAGGTAGCTCCCGGACAGCATGAAATCGATTTCAAGTATGCCGAAGCCCTGGAAACCGCAGACCGGGTGACCACTTTCCGCATGATCGTCAAGAAGGTGGCCATGGATTACGGCCTGCACGCCACCTTCATGCCCAAACCCCTGGCCGGGATCAACGGGTCGGGCATGCACGTGCACCAGTCGATCTTCGCCGGAACAGGTGACGATATGCACAACCTGTTTTTCGATCCCGAGGCCGCCAACCAGCTCAGCTCCGAGATGATGTATTACATCGGTGGTCTGCTGAAGCACGCCCGGGGCTTCGTGGCCATCACCAACCCGCTGGTCAATTCCTACAAACGGCTCGTCCCGGGCTACGAAGCCCCGACCAACATAGCCTGGTCGGACCACAACCGGTCCCCGCTGGTCAGGGTGCCGGCCCGCCGCCGCGATGGGACGCGTTGTGAGGTTCGTGTTCCCGACCCCTCCTGCAATCCCTACCTGGCTTTCAGCGTGATGCTGGCTGCGGGCCTTGACGGGATGGAGAACAAGACTGATCCGGGTGCGGCGGTGAACCGCAACGTGTTCGGCATGACCGAACTGGAAAAACAGGAGCACGGCATCGCCCAGCTTCCCCGCGATCTCCATGAAGCCATCAATGAACTCGAGGCTGACGAGGTCATGAAGGCGGCTCTGGGGGAACACATCCTCGAACACTTCGTCACTGCCAAACGTGAAGAGTTCATCGCCTACAGCGCCTCGGTCGGAAACTGGGAACTCGAGCGCTATCTCGGCGCCTACTGACCCCGTTTCCGGCAAGGAAAGGTCTGCCGTTGATGGCCCATCCCGGAATCCTGGCCTTGACCAGCGGCTTGATCGCCCAAGCCGCCAAGGTGGTCATTGAACTGGTCGTTAAACGGCGGTTCCGGCCCCTGGTATTCTTCGACAACGGGGGCATGCCCAGTTCCCACACCGCCACCGTGACCACCTTGTCTCTGGCTGTCGGCCGCGCCGATGGTTTCGATTCCTCGATCTTCAGCCTGGTGCTGGTATACAGCCTGTTCGTTATCTTCGAGGCCACGGGCCTGCGCCAGGAGATCGGCAAACAGGCCGAACTCCTCAACGATTTGATGGACAGCGCCCTGGCCGGGGAAAAGGTGCCCGGTTACCGATTGCGTGAACTGATGGGGCACACCTGGGGCGAGGTGGCCGGCGGGATTGTGGTCGGTGTCGGCATTTTCCTGTGGCTAGGAATTCCCGCCGGGGGATAACGCATTTTTCCAGGGAACACCCGAACTGGTTAATCCTGTTGACAGGTCAGGCCAGGGGCGTATTCTGGATCCAGCTGCCTGCGAACAGGACCTGCAGGCTTTGATGGATAGAGGTAAAACACAATATCCCGGAAGGATTGAATCCGGGAGGTTGCGATCTGCGATTCATGATCGAAAGGATTCGATATGAGAGTCGTTGCTCTGGCCAACCAGAAAGGCGGATGCGGGAAGACGACCACCGCCACCAACCTTGCCTCGACACTGGCCCAACTCGAAAAAAAAGTCCTTCTCATCGACAACGATCCCCAGGGACACGCCACCCTTGCCCTCGGCATCCATGAACGGGATTTCACCCTCAGCACCAGCGATCTTTATCTGACCTCGGACATCCTGGTCGAGGACGCCTTCCTGGAAATCAGCCCGGACCTTCACCTGGTTCCAGCCGGCATCGAACTCAGCGGCGTGGAAATGACCCTGGCCCGCGAACCGGAAAAGGAAATGCGTCTGCGCAACAACCTGCGACGCAGCGCCCTGCCCTATGACTACGTTCTGATCGACTGTCCACCAAGCGTGAGTCTCTTGACCTTCAACGCCTTGCTGGCCTGTGGCGAGGTCCTCATCCCCGTTGATCCCAGCACCTGCAGCCTGCAGGCCGTACGAAAAATCCGGGAAACCCTCGCGGTCCTGCGCGAGAAGAAGGGGCACGACGTCATTCCCCACATCCTGATGTCGAACTTCGACACCCGGCCCCTTTTCGTTCGCAGTGTCATGGAGGAACTGGAAGAACTATACGGTGGTGAGCTTCTCGATACGGTCATCCACCAGACGGTGAAGATCAAGGAAGCCGCCGGGTCCGGTGTCCCGGTCACCCTGCACGATCCCGAATCCCGGGGGGCGTTTGATTTCCGTAGCCTGGCCCGGGAAATTCTCGACCAGGAAGTTGGACTGGAAGTGGTGGCCCTGGATCACTGGACGGCCCTGCTGCACGGACCGGCCGTTTCCCAGGCCGGCGTTTGTTTCGAAGCGGATTTCCCTCGCGCCCGGTCGGTGCGGGTCACCGGTTCATTCTGTGACTGGTCCGCCAAGGGGCTGCCCATGAACAAACGGGAAGATGGTCTGTGGGAATGCCACCTGGACCTCGCACGCGGCGAACACCAGTACCGCTTCATCATCGACGGTTCCTGGCTGCCCGATCCCCACAACAGCCAGACCGTGGCCAACGAGTTCGGCGGGGCCAACAGTTTGGTTGTCGTCACCTGATCGGTGTCCGCTGCACGGCGGGTTGCCAGGAGTTAATGCTGCCATGGCTCGACCTGAACCAGGGGCCGTCCCGCGACGGCCCCACCACATTTCCTCGATCGCCCACCTGTTCATCGAGGAGGATGGCGCCCGGGATCTTTCCCCGGAAGTCCGTGATATTGCGGTGGGTGCACCGGGAATGTCTCCCATATCGGCATTTGCGGCGGCGGGTCTGGCGTTGGGGTCGCGCCGGGCTGTCACCCTGGCCGAGGACAGCCATATCCGCTGGTCGGCCGGAACCTTCCTCGCCCAGGAGAAATCCAGGGTAATAGTCCACCCTGACCGCAAAGAATCCCCTCGAAATACCTGGACCATATCTGCGGCCTCCGCGGCGGCAACGCCGGACCTTGAAGATGACCGATCCAGCCCGACCGGGGCTCAGGGCATCCGCTGGAACCATCTTGGCTGTCTCGGACCAGCGGAATTGGCGCACCTGGAGTCCCTTTCCTTCGGCCGCTCCCTGATGGATCTTTCCCTGAACGGTTCCGGCGGACTGGTGTGGTGCCTGCTCACGAAGGAGGCCGACCGTTTGGGGCCAAGCTACGTTCTGGGACGTCTGGTGGAATTGATCAGACCCGAACGGATATGGATCCTGTTGTTTCCCGATGCCTGGGCCGAAGCCGGCCGGCCCGGTTGGTTGGAGAAAATCACCGGCAGCGAATTGATTCCTGAACATTCCGGTTACCTGTCCCGCTGCGCGGAACTCGTGGACCGGGCATGTGGGGAGGTCCCGCTGGAGATCCACCGGGTGAGAGGACCGAACAACCTGGCCGGCAGTTTTGGTGGCAACGGGCAGCGGAACTCGATCTGGCATCAGGTGGCCCGCGGCGTGCTTGCGGGCGGTTCATGATGTGGGGTGCTGCCCTGGCGGTGTGCCTTGTCATGTCCGGAGCCCTGGCGATGGCCGATGATGCTCCGCGAACCCTGGGCCGGCCAGGATACCTGGTCATCGAAGCTGCCCGGGATTCGACTGCCGGGTTCCGGTGGGAGTCTGGTCCCGGTCCTGGGCATCGGTCACTGGTCTGGGATCAGGGCAGGCTGATCTTGCCGGACACGCTCGAGGCCGAGAACTTCGCCAGGCGTGACATCGGTATTCCGTGCACAGCCCGTCTGGAGGGAACCGGGGCCAGTGGTCGACTTGTTTTGCGGGATGGCGTCTATCCGGTGTCCGAACCGGTTGTCCTGTCCGACGGCCGGTTGGAATTGCAGGTTTCCGCCGGTGAACTGGAATTCCGGGGAGCCGGGATCCGCTACCGACGGACAGTGGATGAAACCAGTGAGTTCAGGGCGGGATTACTCCTTCTGGCCGGGGTGACCCTCATGGTCATCGTCCTTCTGAGACGGGCCCGTTTGAAGGCAATCGAAAGGACCGGCATTTGATGCTGACCCGCCTTTCGACTTTTTTCTACGGTGCCGCCCTCGTGACACTCCCCTGGGTGGGTGTCGGCCTCATGAAAATCACCACTGGACGCGACTGGGGGGGGGGCCTCAGCCCTCCTGGCCGTTTCTTGCCCCGGCCAGTCTGTGTGCCGGTCCCGCCCGAC
>DAOWLV010000087.1 GCA_030643455.1 Candidatus Krumholzibacteriia bacterium
AGGGGGGATGAACGATGCGCAAGGTCCTGATCGCGGTCTTCGCGGCCAACCTCATCCTGATGGCCGTTTCCCTGACCCTTCTGCCCGACCAGGTAGCCATCCACTTCGGCGGAGGCGGATATCCCGATTCGTGGGCCTCCAAGGAATTCAATGCAGCCATCTTCCTGGTGCTGGAGGTCCCCTTCTTCCTGCTGTTCTACTTCTCGTCGGTGCTGCCCCTTGGCGTTTCCAAAAAATTCCTGAATATTCCCAACAAGAATTACTGGCTTCAGGAAGAGAACCTGGCCCGTTTTCAAAGGAAATTCGGCTTCTACATGGCGGAATTCGGGGTGGCGATCTTCACCTTCTTTTTCTGCATCAGTCTGCTCGCCCTGCTGGCCAACCTTCGCGACCCGGTCATGCTGGATGGCGGCCTCTTCATGATCGTGTTCATCGCTTACATGTCCTACACGATATGGTGGCTGGTGAAGCTGGTGCGCGGGCTCCGGGTGCCGGATTCCGGATCCTGAAGGTTGTCGAATATCCCTGTTTGCTTACCTTGTCTTTGTTTGTCAGGGGGAGGTAATCGATGTCCGATTCAATTCATCTGATCAGTGTTCTCGGAATTATCGGCAAGAGCGAATACGTATCCTACGACCTCGACGACTCGGGTGCGCGGAGTGAAGTCATGCGTTATCCCTTCGATCCCCAGGCCATTCCCACCGACCTGAACGACATCATCGAGGAGGGGTTCACGCGCGACAAGACGCACGTGATCCTCGATCTGGGGAACATTCCCTGGATCAACTCGAAGGGTCTGGGCACCCTGGTCATGCTTTTTCACGCGGTGAAGGACCATGGTGGTACGCTGGTGCTGGCCAAGCCGGTACCGGAAGTGGCCAGGTTGATCGAGACGGCCCACCTGGAAATGGTGTTCCAGATTTTCGAATCGATCGACAAGGCCCGGCAACACCTGAAATCCCTGAGGGCGTCCGAGGCGGATTGATCTTTCCTATTCCTTCTGTGCCCCACTCGGTTTGGGCAATACCTGGATCAGCACTGCCATACCCACCACCGCGGCTATCAGACTGGCGCCCAGCACACCCACCTTGGCGGTCTGGAGAACCGGTCCACTCAAGGCAAGGCTCGAGATGAACAGCGCCATGGTGAAGCCGATCCCCGACAGGAACCCACCACCGACCAGAGCGGACCAGGTCAGCCCCTCGGGCAATGATTTTGTGATCAATTTCACGGCCAGGAAACTCATCAGCAGGATGCCCACCGGTTTGCCCACCACCAGTCCGGCCATGACGGCGATGGCCACCGGTTCACCGAAGTCGGCCATGGTGAACGGCACACCGGCGTTGGCCAGGGCGAAGATGGGCATGATCAAAAAGCTGGTCCACGGGTGCAGGGTGCCCTCGAGGTATTCCAGGGGCGAGATGACTTCTCGCACCGAATCGGTGAATTTGCGCACGGCATTGCTGCGATGGTGCATGTTGATCCAGGAGCCGCCGTGAAGCGTTTTATCGGCCCGCTGGAACATCTGGCTGATGGTGTTTTCGCCGAGATAACTGCGCGCCGGGGTCAGCAGGCCCATCAACACGCCGGCGATGGTGGCGTGCACTCCCGATTCGTGGAAGCCGAACCAGACCAGCACACCCAGGATCACGTAGATGCCGAAGCTGCGCACTCCCAACCGCCCCAGGGCGTAGACCACCCCCAGCCCCGCGAAGGCAAGGAACAGTGCGGTCGTGTTCAGGGATTCGGTGTAGCCGATGGCGATGACCAGGATGGCGCCGATATCATCGACAATGGCCAGCGAGAGTAACATGACCCGCAGGATATGCGGGACGCGGGGGCCCAGCAGGGCCATGCATCCGACCACGAACGCGATGTCCGTCGCCATGGGAATGCCCCAGCCACGCGCCGCTTCGGTACCGCTCTGCATGGCAAAATAGATCAGGGCGGGAACGACCATGCCGCCGATCGCCGCGGCCACGGGCAGGGCGGCGCGTTTGGGGTCGCGAAGCTCACCGACAACCATCTCCCGTTTCACCTCGAGGCCGACGACGAAGAAAAAGATCGCCATCAGCCCGTCGTTGATCCAGTGCTGCAGCGAGTACATCATCGAGAAGTTCCCGAAGGCGAAACCCACCTTCGTCTTCCACAGGGCGATGTACCAGTCACTTGCCGCACTGTTGGCCAGGACGAGCGCGATGATCGTACAGACAACCAGCAAAACGCCGCTGGCGGCCTCGACATGGAGGAAGCGCTCTATCGGTTCGGTGAACCGGTGGATGGGTTCGCGGGGCGTCAGGTCATTCTGGCTGTCTTGGGCCATGGGTGGGTCCTTTCCCTGTGGAAATCAGATCGCAGTTCCATCATTCAATACCATACCGTGAAAGTCGGCGGGCCGTCTCTGGATATTTTTTCGTGTAAACATGAACCCGGCCAAGTGGTGTCCGTAGTTACACAGATGGGATTATCGATCCGACGCGACCTTGCTGAAATGGTGGCCTGTCAAGCACTTGAGATTTTCAATCAACCGATTTCGCATTGGTCCGACATCTGCAGTATTTTGTGAAACACGAACAAGGGGGTTTGTCATGTCCACGGTCCGCAAATTTTTCCGGCCTTTTCTCGTTCTGATTCCCGTCCTGATTCTTACGTCCGCGCCATCGGCTTATGCCGGCGACTTGCCCACCCTGGAGCAGATCCTGGACCGCTATGTCGATGCCCTTGGGGGACGGGAGAACCTCGCCAAGCTTGCCACCCGTTCCATTACCGGCAAACAGATCGACGACCGGCCCTACCAGGGGGAACCGGTGACAGCCGAGCTCGAGGCCTGGGCTGACAACACCGGGTGTTTTTCCATGGTCCTGCACGAAGCCGGGGGCGATCATCGCACCGGAAACGCTGACGACCACAACGCCAAACTGGCTTTCATCTTCAATCCACAGGGACCGCTGATGGTCGACAAGCATTTCCCCAATCCGCACGTGACCGGCACTTGGGATTACGACGGCAAGCTGTATTACAAGGTGGAAAATGACCTCAAGTTCGAGTACTACACCCTGTACTTCGAGGTTGAGACAGGGATGCTCACCCGGATAGGGTACCACTGGTGGCTGGAGGATTTCCGCGAAGTCGACGGTGTGCTGGTTCCCTTTACCGTCGTGCGTGGGCGCAAGGGCGGTTCGACCAATCTGTATTTCGAATCCGTGACCCATAATGTCGATGTGACCGACCACCTGGCGCCAAGTGGGCAGGAACAGTGATTCATGCTAGTCTGGCTGCCGGTGAACAAGCCAAGGAAGGTTTCAATGATGTCCCGGTTGATTCCAGTCATCATCATGATCATCTGCATTACGGGCCTGGCGGCCTGCAAGGACGATGACGCCGGCAACGAGACCGCCGACCGCGAGCAACTGACCAAAATGGAAGCGGAGATTGACGGCTTGATTGGTGAGGCGACGTGCACTGACGCCCGGGATTGCCGGTCGATCGCCTTCGGGGACAAGCCCTGCGGCGGGCCGTGGAGTTACAAGGTCTACTCGGTTACCGGAGTGGATACCCTGCAGGTGGCCGGCATGGTTGACGCTTACAACAAGTTCAACACGGTGCTCAACAATCGCCATGGCTGGATGTCAGACTGCATGGTCGTGATGCCGCCGAACATCGACTGCATGGAAGGTCGGTGCGTTGCCATTGAATAGGCCTGTCTACTCATCCGACGGTGGGCGGCTGTGCCCGAAGTGCAACCAGCCGGTGGCCGACTGCGTGTGTGGGGAAAATCGCCCAGGGGCGCCAAAAGACGGCGTGGTGCGGGTGAGTCGCGAGACCAAGGGCCGCAAGGGCAAGGGCGTCACCCTGGTGACCGGCGTGCCGCTGGATGCCGCCGAATTGCCTGCCCTGGCCAAGCGCCTGAAGAACCTGTGTGGGGCCGGCGGCACGGTAAAAAACGGGGTCATCGAGATCCAGGGCGACCACCGCGATCGCATCGTTGCCGAGCTGCAGGGCCGGGGCTGGACTGTCAAACGCTCCGGCGGTTAATCCACTTTTTCCATCTGATACAGTTCGAAGGTTGCGACCAGGTCGTCGGCCGCGGCCTTGTATGCCAGAAGTTGGGGCGATTCCATGTGTGCCAACCACTGCTCTTTCGTGGCCCAGTTCTCGAAAAACAGGAAGTTGCCGGGATCCTCCAGGTCACGGTGGAAGTCGTACTGAAGGCAACCGGTCTCGACCAGGGTGGGAGCGACCAGTTTGGCCAGCTCGGCCTCCAGTGCATTTTCCCGGCCGGGTTTGGCCTTGATGCGGGCGACGATGGTCAGGGACTTGGACATGGGGTAGACTCCCTTTCAGTTATTGCAACAAAACGAATTCAATGGCCCCACTTTAGAGGCGTGAGGGCCATGACGCCACATCATGATAGGAACTCGTCGTGAGCGGCTACGAGAAATCAATCAACGAACATTACGGTCAACCCGACCTGTCGGGGAAGATCAGGCAGGCCTTCGATCGGCTGGGCATCACTCCTGAAGAGGTGACGCGAGAGGATCTGGCCAACCTGGACGAGATCCACATACGAGGCCTGGAAGCCACCCTCGAACTGGGCAAGCTGGCCGGCCTGAAGCCGGGAATGCGTGTGCTGGATGTGGGCTGCGGCATAGGCGGACCCGCGCGCACCCTGGCCGCCGAGTTCGGCTGCGAAGTGGTGGGGCTGGAGATCGTCGGCGAGTTTTGCCGGGCCGCGGCCATGCTGACCGAATGGGTGGGAATGACTGACCGGGTTTCTTTCCTCGAAGGCGACATGCGGTCGATGCCTTTTCCGGATGGAGATTTCGACCTGGTATTCACCCAGCACACCGTGATGAACGTGGCCGACAAGGCGGTGTTGTTCACGGAAATCCGCCGCGTATTGAAATCCCCCGGGGGATTTTTGCTCTACGAAGTCTGTGGCGATGACGATACGGCACTGCACTACCCGGTGCCCTGGGCCGGGGGACCGGATATCAGCTTCCTGACAACTGCCGACGAGTTGTGCGGCCTGATCACAGCCGCCGGATTTACAGAAAAACACTGGGCCGACGTGACTGGCCAGGCCCTGGACTGGTTCGACGGTTTGGCCGCGGGAATGCGCAAGACCGTTCCCAAACGAATGGGCCCGAACGTGGGGGTTGTTTTGGGTTCGGACGCGGCGGAAAAATCCCGCAATCTGCTGCGAAACCTGCGCGAGGGGAGTATCCAGGTGGTGCAGGGGCTTTTTACCTGCTGAAAGACGGATTCATTTTCATTGCGGCCCTGCTGCTCTATAACTATCCTGCCTCCAAGCGAGGATATTCACACAGGCGCTCACGCGCCCAATCCCAATAATAAAGGAGAACCGATCATGGCACACGAACTGCCTGAACTTCCGTACGCCAAGGACGCGCTGGAGCCTCATATCTCGTCCGAAACGCTGGATTACCACCACGACAAGCACCACGCGGCCTACGTGAACAACCTGAACAACCTGGTTCCCGGCACCGAGTTCGAGAAAATGTCCCTCGAGGATATCATCAAGAATGCGCCGGCCGGCGGCATCTTCAACAATGCTGCCCAGGTCTGGAATCACACCTTCTACTTCAACGGAATGGGTCCGGGCGGGGGCGGCAATCCGGATGGCGCGGTATCTGACGTCATCAACAGCACTTTCGGATCCTTCGACGAGTTCAAGGAGAAGTTCAGCAAGTCGGCTGCCACCAACTTCGGCAGCGGTTGGACCTGGCTGGTCAAGAATGCTGCAGGCGGGCTGGAGATCGTCAACACCGACGATGCCGACAGCGCCCTCAAAGTGGGCACCCCGCTGCTGACCATCGACGTGTGGGAGCACGCCTACTACGTGGATAAGCGCAACGCGCGGCCGGCCTACATAGAGTCGTGGTGGAATCTCGTGAACTGGGATTTCGTCAGCGCTAACTTCGACGGGTAGGTTTTCGGCGGGATATCAATGAAACGGCGGCGGTTCTCAGGAGAGAGCCGCCGCTGTGCTATTCCAGCCTGATGTTGTCGATCTCGATCGTCTGCGCCACCTGGGGTTTGGGAAGGTGGATGATGATCCGGTCCATCTCCGCGAGATTCAGATTGCGGTCGGTGTGCCTCAATTTGCGCTCGGCGATGGGCAAGGTGAAGGTCTGCCACTGCCGTGTGGCCCGGAAGGAATTGGCAGCCCAGACCATCTCCTTGATGCCCTGGTAGTCGTCCAGGCGAACGCTGAACTTGATGGTGTCGCTCGGGGCGTCCACCAGCCTGACGTCCAGTTTAAGGGTGGTGTACTGGGACCAGTCGTCGGGGAATCGGCGCATGATGGCCCCAGGCCAGTGGGATTCCGCCCCGCCAGTGAACCGCAGCACATGTCCTTCGCCGTCGGGTGAGTCGGTGATCCGTTTAAAGGTGATCTTGGCCTTCTGGTTGTGGGTCCACAGATAGCGGTCGCCATAAGTTTCGAAGTTGGCCAGGACGGGGAACATGTTCTGGCAGCGGTAGGTGGCCGCGATTCGCCATGGTACGTAATAGAGCTGTGCCGGGATGGTCAACAGCAACAGCAGAAAAATCCATTTTCCCGCCTGGCGCCGATGCCCTTTCCACATGACGAAGCTCACCACGATCCCGATCCCGAACAGATCGAGCAGGAAATCGGTGAAAAGGGCCTGCCTGCCGACCAGAAGCTGCAGGAATTCCACCGCGCCACCCATGACGGCGCTGACCAGTGCGGAACGCCAGATCCGACCCTGCAGGGGGCCGAACCAGTAGAGCAACAGGGTGATGCCGCCGAAAAGGAAGATGTGAACCTGGTCACCGAGGGCGGAGATGACCGGATGATGGTTCAGTGACCGGGGGATGTGGACAAAAAACGGGAACAGGAACAAAGCCATCATCATCGCCCAGACCAGCGGTCTGCGCAGGAAACCCGGGGTAGCAATGGCAGGTTCGGGGCGTGTCATCAGACCCTCGGCTTCCAGGTGACCTGTTTGCGCCCCTGCAGGAACTGCCAGAAAGCCCGGCCGCTGGCCAGGTTCAGCACGCACAGGTAGTAAATCAATCCGACCAGGCGAGATGGTTGCTGGCCGCGGCGGTTCATGGTGTGGCCGTAGCGGGCCATCGCGTAGAAGATGATCTGGCCGACCAGCAGAAGGCTCCAGGTGGCGGAGTATTCGGGTCGAAACGTCAGGATCACGTTGCTGGCCAGCGCGCCTATCATGAATCCGAAGGCCAGGTAGCGCAACACCTTGTGTGACCACAGCTGCCAGGCGAACAGACCGAAGGTGAAGGGATTCAGCAGCGCCGCCTTGTCCTTCAGGGCGTGGAAGGCCCTGAGCGAGACGCGCACCCGCATGCGGAACTCGTCGTCCACTTCGGCCAGCGCGTCTTCATACAAGAGGGCTCTCGGTTCGTAGACAACACGGTAACCCTGCTCCCTGACGGTCAACGGCTGCACGAAATCCGGCAACTGGTCGGCGTTCATGGGGCGGTAGATCGTGCGGCGCATGGCGTCGACGCCCCCGTCGACACCCACGATCGAACCCAGGTCCGTTTCCCAGGCCCGCAGATTGTTCTCGTACCGCATGTAGGCCGAGCAGCCCTCTCCGGTAAGCGAACCGTCCGACGCCTTGTAGACCATGCGACCGGTCACATAACCCACTTTGGGGTCGGCCAGGGGGGCCACCAGGTTCTTGAGGGTATCCGGCGCGTAGAGCGAGTTGGCGTCGCTGAAGACGATGATCTCGCCCGTGGCGGTGGGCATGGCCAGGTTCAGGGCGCTGGTCTTGCCGGCGCGGGGTTCCTGGCGGATCAATTTCACGCGGGGGTCGTCGATGGCCGCGACGATCTCGTCGGTGCCGTCGTCGGATTCATCGGAAATCACGATGAGGTCGAGTTTGTCCGCGGGGTAATCCTGCTCGAGCTTGTTGCGGACGGTCCCCTCGATGTGGGCGGCCTCGTTGTAGGCGGCGATCAGTACGGTGACCGTGGGTGTGTGTTCACCGGGTTCAGCCGACCAGACGCGCCGGCGCACCAAGCTGCCCAACAGGCGGGCCAGCAGGGGGTAGCCGGCGTACACGTACACCAGCATCAGGATGCAAAAGAAGAAGATGGCGCTCAACAAAATCGAACCTGCCGCATGGAAATGGACCCGGAGCCATGGGAATGGCGATGAACCAATCAAGACAAGAATGTCACAAATCGCCAGGAACGGGAAGGTAACTATTTTACCACGGGCAGTCCGGCGCGGCTCCAATCCACGAGGCCCCGCCGCAGATTGATGACCTGCTCGAACCCGGCGTCGACCAGGAACTTGCCCGCCACGGTGCTGCGATTGCCGGACCGGCAGTAGACGAACAACGGGTCCTTCTCGCGGCCCTTCAGCTCCCCTAATCTTCCTTGGAGTTCCTGGATGGGAATCAAGACGGCGCCCTCGATGTGCCCATCGGAGAATTCCCCGGCCGTTCGCACATCCAGGATGAAAGGATTCAGGTTGGCGATCAACTTCAAAGCTTCCTTTGAACTGACTTCGCTATAGGCCTCGGCCCGGAACTCCAATGCCTCGATCACGCCTGAGATTTCACCGATGGTGAAGGGATACGACCCGGCGTCGGGGACCTTGATGTGGGGTTTTTCGCCTTCGGGCGGCGGGAAGTTCTTGGTGACCTCGAGACTCGGGATCTCGATGGTGAACGGTTCGCCGGAAATCATCCGGATGCGGATGTAGTCGCCGCGGTAGATCCGGTAATGATGTGAGCCAACAGCGGGATCGATGGTCAGCACACGAAGCCCGCCTTCGACCTTGCCGGAGACCTGTTGGACGGTGGTGGCTTGTGGAGTTTCCTTTGATGCGCTGCAGGCGGCCAAGGAGAAAAACAGTAGCAACAGGGCGATCAGGTGAAACAGACGAGCGGTCATGAATTTGTCTCCGGGATTATTGGTTCTGGCTGTGCCTCTGAAATTGTCTGGCCCGTTTGGGCGGGGCGGAATCCTTGGGAACTCCCGAGGCCCTATCCCCAGAAGAAATACGCCACCAGGATAGCTGCGGTGATTCCGGCCAGATCGGCGGTCAGCCCGCAGATCACGGCGTGGCGACTGCGCTTGATACCCACCGCCCCGAAGTAGACAGCCAACACGTAGAATGTCGTTTCGGTGCTGCCCTGGATCACGCTGGACAGGCGGCCGGCAAACGAGTCGGCGCCGTAGGTCTGCATCGCTTCGACCATCATGCCGCGGGCCCCGCTGCCGCTCAGTGGTTTCATGAAGGCCGTCGGCAAGCCGTCGATGAAGCGGGCATCCAGACCCATTCCGCCGGCGGCTGAACGCAGACCGTCCAGAACCAGATCCAGCGCGCCGCTTGCGCGGAACACGCCGATCGCTACCAGCATTGCCACCAAGTAGGGGATGATGTTCACGGCCACCTTGAAGCCGTCTTTCGCGCCTTCGATGAAGGCCTCGTAGAGGTTGATCCTGCGGCGAATTCCCCCGGCCATGAAGGCGATGATGATCCCGAAAATCAGGAAGTTGGCCAGGATCGAGGATTGGGATTCCATCGCCGCCTGATCCAGGCGGCTGAAATAGGCGACCAGGCCGGCGATCAGCGCTGTCATACCGCCC
>DAOWLV010000369.1 GCA_030643455.1 Candidatus Krumholzibacteriia bacterium
GGTTGCTGGGGGGAACGTCGGGCTTTTCGACAAACCGCTTGACGCTCTCGCCGTCCATCTCCACCACCCCGAACCGTCGTGGATCTTCGACCTCGCGCACGGCGATCATGCTGTTGGACGAGGCCAGAAGGGCGGAATAATCGGCTTTGAGGATCGTATCGCCGAGTATGCAGAAGAAGGCCTCATCCCCCAGGGCCTCACGGGCCGTCCAGATGGCGTGGCCGAGACCCAGTCGTTCGGTCTGCTCCACGAAGGTGATGTCCAGGTCCGGCCGTTCGCGAGTGAACCACCGGCGAACCTCATCCCCGTGGTAACCGACGATCAGAACGAATCCGTCGATGCCCGCTTCGGTCAAATCGTCGATGATATGGGCCAGGATGGGTTTTCCGGCCACCGGCAGCAGGGCTTTGGGTTTGTTCAGTGTGTGGGGGCGCAACCGGGTGCCGATCCCGGCCGCGGGTATGACGGCCTTCATGCTATCTCCTGTGGACCGGCCATTCAGCCGGATCCGGTTATTAGGGTTTTCCCAGGGCTTCCTTCAGCCTGGTGATGCGATCGACGGGCAAGGGATCGACATTCTTCAACCGGGCCAGATGACAGGACAGGTAATCTCCGTACTGAACCAGCGACATGGTTCGTTCCAGAACTCCCGATGCGGAAGATCGAATTTCATGGATTTCAGGAAATTCTTCGGCCAGCAGTTGCCGGGTCAGGTCCACCCGGCGGCTGATGCGGTCATTGTCGCTCTTGCCCTGCAGGATGAGAAGAACAAATCGCCCCCTGTCCGAGGGGTCAAGGCTCCAGCCGACCAGGTCATTGTGGTCCAGTTCCGGAAATTGCGCCAGGCAGGCCGGCGCCTTGCTGTTCTCGTTCAGCTGGGCCTTGAGCCTCAGACCGGCTGCATGGGCCTCGGCCCCCGCGGTGTAGATGACGGGCACCTTGCCCACCAGGATTTCCGCGAGTTCGGCCGCCGCAAGATTCCCTTCGGGATCGGCCGGAATTGATCCGGTGTCACCACCGTCGGTCGCCACGGGCGAGGATCTTGCCACACGATACCTGTCCAGGGTCTCGGCGGCCCGGACAACGGAAGTTGCGGCATCCGTCACCAGGGTCAGCCGGCCCAGGCAGTGGACCAGAGCCCCGAGGCCGAGGCCCAACGAAGCGCGCGGAGGAAGTCCACCGGGCAGGATCACCGCACCGAAGCCCTCGGCGGACGCCAACGAGGCCAGGCTACCCCCCGAGGTGATGGCCAATCGGTCACAACCGCGCAAACCGGCCTCATGAGCCCCGGAAAGGGTCTCCTCGGTATTCCCGGAATAGCTGCTGCAGAGAACGAGATCCCCGGGCCCGACCCAATGGGGAAGACCGTAATCACGCCAGACGGACAAAGGAATCCGCCCGTCCGCCAGAAGGGGCTGGATCAGGTCACCGGCAATGGCCGACCCACCCATCCCACACAGGATGACCCGTTTGATACCGCTGGCAGGCGGCTTGACTCCAGCCAATCCATCCAGGTGAGCGCTTTGGCGGAGCTGGTCCCCCAGGGCACCTACGAGTTTGAACATCAGCCGTGAACCGGCGTCAGGTCCGGTGTTCATCACCGAGCTCCTCCGTTTCCCCTCTGTCGTTTTCGTTCAGCGATGTATTCCGCCAGCCAGCTGTCAGCCTCGTCGGGAGTGGCCAGGGACATCAGGTGATCGGCAACCCGCCGGGCTTCCTCATATGACGTCCACCTGATGACCTGCTTGATCTTGGGAAGAGCCGCTCCGTGGAGGCTGATCTCGTCGAGCCCGAGTCCCAGCAGCACCTCGGCCAGGCGGGTTTCCGAGCCCATCTCCCCGCAGATTCCCACCGTGATACCCGCCCAGTGGGCAGCCTCCACGGTCATGCGGATACTGCGCAGGATGGCCGGATGGAGCGGCCGATAGAGATAGCTGACCCGGCTGTTGCCCCGGTCCATGGCCAGCGTGTACTGGATGAGATCGTTGGTCCCGATGCTGAAGAAATCACATTCGGCGGCCAGGATGTCCGCTGCCATGACGGCGGACGGGGTTTCGATCATGATGCCAAGGGGCAGATCCGGATCGTGTTCCACACCGGCGGCTTTCAGCTCGGCCACCGCCTCGTCCACCACCTGGCGTGCTTCGCGAAGTTCCGACACCCCGGTGATCATGGGGAACATCACCTTGACCCGACCCGAAACGGCAGCCCGGTGAATGGCCTTGATCTGGGTCTTGAACAGCACCCGGTTCGCCAGGGAAAACCTGATGCCGCGCCAGCCGAGAAAAGGGTTGTACTCCCGTTTCGCGCCCAGATAGTCCGAGACCTTGTCGCCACCCACGTCCAGCGTGCGAAAGACAACCGGCCGGCCGTCCATTCGTCGCACGATTTCCGAATAGACCCTTACCTGGTCGTCCTCGGTGGGAATGGTTTGGTGCTGGAAGAAAAGGTATTCGGTACGCAGCAACCCGATGCCTTCGGCGCCCCGGGCCAGGGCCTCTTCCACCTCGACCGGCAGTTCGATGTTGGCCATCATGTGGACCCGGCGCCCGTCGGGGGTGACCGCTTCCAGGTCCTTCAAATGTTCCAGTTTCCGGCTGACTTCGACCTGCTGGCAGGTCAGCATGCGAAATTTTTCCAGGGTCTCCTCGTCGGGATCCGTCACCAGCAAGCCGTCCGTACCGTCGACCGCAACCTGCTGACCCGGCTTCAGGGCAAAAGCCTGCCCCTTGAGACCGACCACGGCGGGAACACCGATCGACCGGGCGAGGATGGCCACGTGGCTGGTGTTTCCCCCCTCATCCATCGCGAAGCCCAGAACGTTGTTGCGACCAAGGACCGCCGTGTCGCTGGGGACAAGATTGCGGGCGGAAATGACCGAGGGAACCTGGGGCAAAATCAGGTGATGGGGCTCAGCGTCATCGAAACACCTCAAAACTCGTTGTTCAACATCCTTGAGGTCGTTGACCCGTTCCCGGAAGGTCTCATCCTCGATTTCCAGGAAGCGGGCGGCGATGTCACCCACGGAACGGGCGAAAGCCGCTTCGGCGTTGATCCGCTCGTCCCGGATGACCGCCAGGGTGGCGTCCCATACCATCTCGTCTTCCAGAATCAACAGCTGGCTGGCCAGGATCTCGCTGCCTTCGGGTCCGAGTTCGCTGGACAGGCAATCGATCAGTTCCTGCAAACCGGCCCGGGCCTCCTCGACCGCCTGACCGAAGCGCTGGGTCTCGGCAGGCACCTCGTCCGGGGCCAAGGACCGGCGCACGGGAACGATCGCCCTTTGCCGGATGGCATGCACGGGACCGGCGGCGTACCCTGGGGAAGCGGCGATGCCCGGAAAGGAATCCATGATCTATACGGGATCCTCGGCTACCGCCAGATCGATCTCGATCAACTGGATGAGTTGTTTGAGGGCTGCCTCTTCATCGGTACCAGCGCCGGCGTCAGCAGAACCAGCAACACATTCCGGCCCAGGAACGGAACCAGCCGCGGGATGTCCTCGGCGTAACGGTTCAGTCCGAGCTGGATTTGAACAGCCAAGGGGATGGTCAGCAATCCGAGCAGGCTCCAGAC
>DAOWLV010000112.1 GCA_030643455.1 Candidatus Krumholzibacteriia bacterium
GTTCGGATATTCCGGACAATAGAGCGGCCTCCCAAAGAAACAGCCGGCCAGGAAACCGGGCCGGCTGCGTGAAGCACAGGGATCAGGACCCTGGAAAAGCGAAAATCAGTCTTTCTTCTTGTCCTTCTTGTCCTTCTTGTCTTCGCTCTTTTCCTCACCTTCACTTTCGCCATCGCCTTCGCCTTCGGCGCCCTCTTCACCCTCGGCGCCTTCAGCGCCCTCTTCGAGCTCTTCTTCCTCTTCGACAAACACCGCGGCGGCCTTGATGTTCAGCACGAGGCTTTCAGGATCCGTGACGATCTCACCCACGGGAGTCTTGACGTCCTTGACGAAGATCTTGTCATTGAGCTCCATCTCGGAGATATCGACCTCGAGGAAATCAGGCAGTTCGCTCGGGCGGCAACTGACGTCGATGCTGTTCAGGGCCATGGCAACCGAACCCTCACCGTTCTTGATGGTCGCGTTCGTACCCACCACCTGGACAACCACGGCCACGGTCACTGGCACACCGCGGGGAATTTCCATGAGATCCACGTGCAGGATCTGGTCCGTCACCGGATTCTTCTGGATTTCACGCAGCAGGGCGATGGACTCCTCGGTCACGCCTTCCTGGTTCAAACGGAAAATGGCACTGCTTCCGGCAATATGGGAAAGAATCACGTTAAAAGCGTGCGCGTCCAGTTCCATGTTTTCGGGGGCCCGGTCCTTGCCGTAAAGGATCGCGGGGACCTTGCCGGCGGCGCGGGTGCGACGGTTGGCGTTTTTGCCGGTGGTTGACCGGGGATAGACATCGAGATTAATGAGACCCATGGTGTCTCCTCCGCAGATTTGGGTCCCGGACAAATGACCGGGAGCCGGAAAAAGGGCTCGCCACCCGTGGCGGCAAGGAACCTCCTGGCACAAAGGCCTGCATGAAACGCGCCGCTCCGCCAACCACAAGGGATAGCTACTCCGGACGGATGACGGCGATTCCGGAATTTGGCTGCCAAAAAAAGTACCTGACCCCGGACATGTCAAGGCGGGCCCGAAGGGGCCGGATCCGGCCGGTCAGACGAACAACTCGCTGACGGTTCTCTCCAGATGGATCCGTTCGATGGCCTGGGCCAGCAGGGGAGCCATGTCCAGCACCCGGATCTTGGGACAGAGGTCCAACCGGTCAAAGGGGATGGTGTTGCTGACCACCACCTCCCTGATGGGCGAATCGTTGAGGCGTTCGAGGGAATTGCCCGACAACAACGGATGCGTGCAGCAGGCCGTCACCGACAGGGCTCCCTGATCCTCGATGCAGACCCGGACGGCATCGGTCAGGGTGCCCGCCGTATCTATCATGTCGTCGAAGATGATGACATCCTTGCCGGTCACCTCCCCGATGAAGTTCATGACGACCGCCTCGTTGGGACGGGGCCGCCGCTTGTCGATGATGGCCAGGCCCACATCCAGGCGCTTGGCGAAGGCCCGGGTCATCTTGATGGACCCGACATCCGGCGCCACCACGGTCATATTTTCCCGGGGGTGATCCCAGAAGTGTTTCAACAGGACCGGGGCCGAATAGAGATGGTCCAGCGGGATGTTGAAGAAGCCCTGGATCTGGGGGGCGTGAAGGTCGATTGTCAGGACCCGGTTGGCACCTGCGCCGGTGATGAGGTCGGCCATGAGCTTGGCACCGATGGGCACCCGGGGCTGGTCCTTGCGGTCCTGCCGGGCGTAGCCGAAGTAGGGAATGACCGCCGTGACCCGGCGGCACGAGGCGCGGCGAACGGCGTCGATCATCAGCAGGAGTTCCAAAATGTTTTCCGCCGGAGGCATGGTCGGCTGGATGATGAACACATCGGTTCCGCGAATGTTCTCCAGGATCTTGATGTTGATTTCCCCGTCGGAGAACCGACCGATCTCGACATCCAGCAACTTGGTTTTCAGGCTCTTCGCGATAGCCTCACCCATGGCGGGGTGTGCACTTCCCGAGATCAGGACCAGGTCATTGGGCATGGATTCGCTCCTCCACCGGGATCAAGATTGGCAAGGGACATCAGGAACAAATCAGTAGAGGCGCACTGGGCGACAGGTAAGACAAGGTGACTGGCTGGGGCGGCAGGACTCGAACCTGCGAATGCAAGGACCAAAACCTTGTGTCTTACCACTTGACGACGCCCCAGTCACGATCAGGAGATCAAAAACTCTCCTCCATCATGGAACCGTGATCGTCATCGTCCTCATAGGTCCCATGACGAGTCGGAGGGGGAACTTCACCGTTTTCCACGCGCTGAACTTCCTGTCTGTAGGCGGCGATGACCTGGTTTTCCATCCATTCACGCGTCGCCATGTTGATGGGATGAGCGATATCCTGGAAGGTCCCGTCCTTGCGCTTGCGACTGGGCATGGCGATAAAGAGACCCGACGCCCCCTCGATGATCTTCAGGCCCCGGATGACAAAGGCGTTATCCAGGGTGATGCTGGCGAATCCCTTGAGCTTGTTGTCATCGCGCAAGGTGATCCTGATTTCGGAAATATCCAAGATTCTCCCTCTCCGTAGCGAGCCCTTACTGCTTGCTGCAAGGCTCGGCAGGGCCTTCAATCATCCGTAATCTCAACACCCGCCGCATGCGGCCCGACAACCTTCACATACAATCCCGCATTCACATACTCTTCAACTATTTCGGTTACGTCAAACCCTTCGGAGAAAACGGCGACGACGGCCGACCCGCTGCCGGCCAACATGGCCACCGGAGCGCTTTGCCTCAACTCCAGAACTAGTCGCTGCAACAACGGCTGGGAAGGCAGAACCACATCCTCAAGTCGATTGAACCCCGGCCAGTTTTCCTGGGGGAATCTGACCAGCAAGGGTTTGATTACCCGGATGTTAGCTTTGGCGCTGTTAACTGTCAATCCCATTTTGAGATTGCCGTACACCTCGGGGGTCTTTAAGTCCAAGGCGGGTTTGACAATAAGGAACTGGCAAGGCCGTATCGGTTGCAGCCGCGTCAGGTCGGTTCCCGTCCCCCGCCCCATGGCGGTTCCGCCCAGGATGAAAAAGGGGACATCCGACCCCAGTTGGGCCCCCATCTTCTCCAGGTCCCCGGTTTCCAGCCGGGCCTTGAACAGATGATTGCAGGCCACCAGCACGGCCGCGGCATCGCTGCTGCCCCCACCCAACCCCGCGGCGGCGGGGATATCCTTGTCCAGGTGGATGCGGATTCGACCGGAAAATCTCGTTTCCTGGCAGAACAACCTGGCCGCCCGGCAACACAGATTGGTCTCGTCGGCACTAATACCAGCCATTCCCCGGCCCGCCTTCAGCTCGATATCCGGCTCACCACCCGGGTACTGTTCGATGAGCGTCACCCGCAGTTCATCGAAGAGCGAAACCGCCTGCAGGATGGTTTCGATCTCATGGAATCCATCATGGCGCTGGCGGAGAACCTCCAGGTGGAGATTGACTTTTGCCGGGGCCCTGACTCCGACGGTCCGGCCAATCTGCTTGCGGCCTCTGGTGAATCCGGAATCCTTCATCCTCGATCTCCAATGGGCTCGCCGGCCCTGTAGGCGTCAAACAGCCCGCCCCAAGGGGTCTGGGCGTACTGTTTCAATAGGGATGGCCGCTTGAATTTGCGCCGGAAAAAGTCCGACAGCGGAATCCTGTCCCATTTCATCGCGGAGGCGGCGGTGGCCCGCTCCGGAACTCCAAAATCAAGGTCCAACAGGTTCGCGCGGCCGGCCAACAGGATATCACTTTCACGAACCGCGCCCAGTTGCTGGTCGCGGCACAGACGAAACCAGGGGTCCCGCTCTGGATCCCGTCCCGCCAGCCGAGCGGCAACCGCGTCCACAGCCACCGGGTCCCGCCCGGCCAACAGGATGTTACGGGCCACGGGTCGGCCGGCGCCCGGTACCTGTCCCACCTGCCAGAGAACCGCGTCCATGACCACTGCCAGGTGAGGCAGTGCCTGGCGGGCGAACCGGACCACATCTGCGAGAATCAGTTCGGCGGATGCGCCACCGTCTTTCCTGAGGTCCGGAGCCAAAAGCGAGCGCAGGATGGCCATGGCCCCGGTGACCGGCCGGACCGCATCGAGGGCAGGCACCGGCAAAAGCAGGGTGGCCCTATCTCGTAGCCCCGCCGGCAGGCTCAAGCCGTGGGGCAGGACGGCTTCCAGCGCAGCCAGTGAGGGCTCGGCCCGGAAAGAACGGGGATGGCGAAAATGTTCCGAGGCCGGTTCGGTCCCGTGCCGGGCCATGACATCCTCCCAGGCCCAACCGGCGGTCGGAGCCGGTCCGCCTGCCGGGCAGACGGGCAACAGGACCGCTGTCTTGCCCCCGCCGACGGCATCCTGCACCGGGTCCCGGTGTTTTTCCAGCCAGGTGAGTACGCCGTCGAGCTGCCAGGGTGGACTGCCCGCTCCTGGAAACCAACCCCCCGGTCGCGCCTGAGGCACAAGCGCGACAGGACCGACACCGAGCACCTCGGCAAGCCCGGCCAACTCGATGAGGCGGCCGTAATCCTCGATGATGGTTTCGGGCCGGGCTTCCACCAGCGCAACAACCGCTCGCATGACTTCCTCCGCGGAGCCGGCGCCAGGGGCCGGGTTTCGATTCAGATTCCGATGATCTTGATGGCCATGCCGATCCAGCTCAGGACGATGACCTGGATGAAGGCATCGTTCAGGAGGATCTCGTGAGGCTTGCCCCCCATGTCCTCGAGGAACACAAGATACAGGTAACGCCCCATGCCGATCAGGACAAAAGGTAGGGTATAGATGAGATTCTGCGTACCGAAATGTTCGACCGTGGCCGGCCAGATCGTATAGAGGGCGTACATCATGGTCGTCAGGGCGAAACTGCCGCCGATCAGGGCGTTGAGCATGGGCTCCGAGTAGTTGCGCAGCACGGGCCGGGTCGTTCCCTGGCTCGTATCCAGGCGGAGGAATTCGTCACGACGCTTGCAGAAACCCAGGAACAGGGACAGGAAGAAGGTGCACAGCAGCAACCACGAGGAAATTCCCACGCCCGGACAGGACGGCAAAATGACCATCACTCCGGCGGTGGCCCGGATCACGAAACTCATCCCGATGCCCATAACATCCAGGACCGGCACCAGCTTGAGCCACCGGGTGTACAGCCAGTTCCACAGGAAAAACAGGGCGACCATGCCCAGAAAGGCCTCGCCCAGCAGCCAGCCGCTCAACAGGCAAATCCCCACCAGGATCACGCAACCCCGCGCCGCCCAGACCAGGGACAGCCGACCCGAAGGGATGGGTCTCAATTTCTTGTAGGGATGAAGCCGGTCCAGATCCCGGTCGATCATATCGTTGTAGATGTAGACGGCGCCGGAAGCCAGGCAGAATACCAAAGCGCCCAGGAACGCCCTCGTCAAACAGCCGGATTCCCCCAGCTTCTGGGCGAAGATGACCCCCGCAAAAAGCAGGAGGTTCTTGGTCCACTGACGTGGCCGGAGGTTTTCCAGGAAAGCCTTGAAGGTGTCCATCACGCCGCGTTCATCCCGCCGGGTTTTCTTGCCATTTTTCGAGGATCATGCAAAGAAGATGTCCCATGGTGATATGGATTTCCTGAATTTTCGGGGTGTGCCCGCTGGGCGCGACCAGGGCGCCGTCCAGCAACGGAAGCAGCCGTCCTCCATCACCACCGAGGAATCCATGGACTTTCATTCCGTGCCGTCTGCCTTCTTCGGCGGCCAACACGCAATTGGCCGAATTTCCGGAAGTGGAAATGACCAGCAGGACATCGTGGGGCCCGCCCAGGGCCTGGACCTGGCGCGAGAAAATGTGGTCAAAACCGTAGTCGTTGCCCACGGCGGTCATGGTGGAGCTGTTGGTGGTCAAGGCCAGAGCGGGATAACCAGGCCGCTCCGAGAGAAACCGGCCCACCAGTTCGGCGACGATGTGCTGGCTGTCGGCCGCGCTACCGCCATTGCCGCACACCAGCAGCTTACCGCCGTTCTGCCAGGAGGCGTGGACATCCACCGCCAGGGCGGTCACCGCGTCCAGATGGGTGTCATCAAGACGGCCAAGGGCGGCCACCAGTTCATCAACCGCCTGTCTGAACAGGTGGGTGGCTTCTTGCCGCTGGGAGGTTTCCCGGGAGGAAGACATGGGCTGCAGCGTCCTTTCGGCCCGTTGAAAAAAAGTTTCCGTCAGGGATGAACGGCCTGACCGGAATCCAGGAAGCGGAGATAACGAAGCACCGCGTCACGCCATGATGCCCTGGCCGCACAGCCCGCCTCTTCCAGGCGGCTGCTGTGCAGGATGGAACACGCCGGCCGGACCGCTGCCGTCGGATACTCGCTGCTCGGACACGGTTCGATCCGTTCCGGATCCGTACCGGACAGGACGGCGATCTCGCGAGCCAGCTCGAACCAGGTGGCCGAACCCGCGTTGGTACCGTGGAAGATACCACGGAACTGTCCCGACACAAGGAATCCGGTGATATCGGCCAGATCTTCGGCGTAGGTCGGGCAGCCGTGCTGATCATCGACAACACGCAATCTGTCTTTCGTCTCCAGGAGACCCCGGATGGTCTTGACGAAGTTCACCCGCCCATCCCCGAACAACCAGCTGGTACGAAGGATCTGCCAGGGCCCCGGCATCGCTTCGACGATCTGTTCGGCCCGTGCCTTGGTCAGACCGTAGTGATTCACGGGACATCGCTTGTCCTGCTCCACGAAACCATCACCTCGGCCGTCGAACACGTAATCGGTGCTGATGAAACACAACCCCGATCCATTCAGGCCGCATTCGCGGGCCAGGTTTTCGGTGGCCCCGGCGTTGGCTGCCATGGCCTGGTCCGGTGAAGATTCCGCACCGTCGACATCGGTCCAGGCCGCGCAGTGGACCACCCACTCGGCCGAGGCCCCCGCGACGATGTCCTTCACGGTCCGCGGATCGGTCAGATCACCGTCTGCAAGGTCAACCCCGGTCAATTCGTGGTCGGCGGACAGACGGCGCATCACCGCCCGGCCCAGCATGCCTTCGCAGCCGGTGACGAGAATTTTCATGGGAGTTGCCGATCTGGTTTAACAGTCACCATCAAGCGTCTTCTTTGGAGGTTTCATCTTCCGGGCTGCACGGTTGGCCAGGCCCGCGTCGAAGCCCCGGCCCTGCAGAAAACGCACGACCTTGGCCAGGCCTTCATGTCCCCGGTGATCCTGGTCCGTTTCCACCTGGTTTCCGCAGCCCGGTCAGCCATGTCTTCTTCGGTCCCTGCATCCAGGATCTCGCCTGCCACCTCGACAGCAATCGAGGCCGGCACTCCATTGCCCCGCAGCTTGGACACCAGGTAACGCCGTCCCACCGCCCGACCCGCCAGACAATCCCGGCAATAGGCCTCGGCATAGCGTCGGTCGGAATAAAGACCTCGTGAGGCCATCTGTTCCAGGACGGCGTCGGTTGCAGCTGGACTGTACCCCTTTTCGAGGACTTTGTCCCGGATCCTGGCAACCGGATGCAGGCGCCGGTCGAGTATGGCGAAGATGATGCGGGCGACCTGCTTGCGTTCGGCCGCCGACCGGAGGTCGTCCAGCACCGCTGGCGGGATCATCTCCCCCGGGTCCGGCAGACCCGGCGGGACCGATTCCAGTGCCAGCTCAAGCGTGTCCCCGTCGTCCAGCGCCAGGAATACCGAACCGTTTTCCTGGCGGACGTCAAGCAGCCGGGCCTCCCTCGTGGGGAAACCCGGCTGATCGGTATGGTCATCCGCAGGGCCGGGTTTATGGTCCCGGCGAGGGAACCGGCGCATCATGCCCCTGCCCTCAGGCCCCGGGGGAACCGGAATCGGCAGTCGCGCCCCCGGCCTTCGCCGCCGCAGCCTTGATGCCCGTCGCCACCGCGCCAGATTCCGTCACCGCCGCTTCAGACTCCTGTTCAGACTCTGATTCGGCGGCCTCTTCCCCAATTCCGTAGTGTTTGAAGACCAGTTCCTTGATGGTCTCGTACAGGTCCTTGTTCTCCTTCAGGAAGATCCGGACGTTTTCCCGGCCCTGTCCCAGCCGTTCCTCGCCGAAGCTGTACCAGGCGCCGGATTTCTGGATGATGTCGGCGGTCACCCCGAGATCGATCAGGTCACCTTCCTTGCTGATGCCCTCGCCGTACAGGATGTCGAACTCGGCCTTCTTGAAGGGCGGAGCCACCTTGTTCTTGACGACCTTGACCCGCACCTGGTTGCCGACCACGTCTTCGCCCTGGGTGATGGCGCCGATGCGCCGGATATCCAGCCGCACCGAACTGTAGAACTTCAGGGCGTTACCACCGGAGGTGGTTTCGGGGTTGCCGAACATCACGCCGATCTTCATGCGGATCTGATTGGTGAACATGACCAGGGTGTTGGTCTTGGCGATGGCGCCGGTCA
Source organism: Candidatus Krumholzibacteriia bacterium (assembly GCA_030643455.1). Lineage (GTDB taxonomy): Bacteria > Krumholzibacteriota > Krumholzibacteriia > LZORAL124-64-63 > LZORAL124-64-63 > JAGLCY01. The sequence continues at coordinate 8,356 of DAOWLV010000112.1, forward strand.
GCTTGCGCAGGGCCTGGGACATGAGTCGGGCCTGCA
>DAOWLV010000136.1 GCA_030643455.1 Candidatus Krumholzibacteriia bacterium
CCGTAGGGCCGGTCCCAGTTGTCCGCCCGCCAGATGCGGTAGGATTCGAAATCGACTTCCTGCAAACGGATATCGAGGGCGTGTTCAGGGGCATCTTCCCAGTACACATGGACCCTGCTGTCAGTAGCCCACAGCCGTAATCCGGGTGGAGGAGGCGCCATTCCGACCAGCCAGTGGATCTGTTTCTCATTGCCAAAAACGCCCGTACAACCGGCGGCCTCCGATACGGACAGATTGGGATCATTGCAGGTCCAGTTCGGGGCCGTCCCTGCGAAATCCGCTTGCTTGCAGAGATAGCCATTCTGTCGCGAACACTCGAAGCAATTGTCGAGGTTGAACATGGCGCATTCCTTGACCACGCCGTCCACCTCGAATTCGAAAATATCGGTATCCTGCACCCGTTGCTGGCCCACAAGCCACTCCGGCTCGAGGCAGGATGTGTCCCCGTAGTCGAGCGCAAAATTGTCAAATATTTCGGGATCAAAATCATTCCTGCAAAGCATGGTCTCCCGGCCCAGGATACCTGGGTCGAAGGCCGTCGAGATGTCACCGGGCTGGACCCGGGTGACCTCGTTGACGTAGATGCCGTTCCAGGTAATCCACGCCTCGGCACAGTTGCCGAGCAGACCCTGACCTCCCGAGCTGTCGCCGAGACCATCGCCGACGACCATGCCGACCTGAAAGGTCAGGCTTTCTCCCGGGGGCAGCAGGGAGAAAGGCCCGGCCGAGACCAGGAACCGGAAATCGTCCTGCCTGCCGGGTGGGGTGTTGTTGTCCCAGTCGGCAACCTCTGCGCTGAGCAATTGGTAGCGCTGGTCGTCGTTGGACGGATCGCCGCCCTGCTCGAAACTGGCCCGGCCGGAGAAGGACTGGAAGGTCCGCATGCCGACCGAAGTGGGGGCCAGATTCCCACTGGGGTCGATGTCATGCCCCAGGAAGATGATACCGAAATATCCTTCCAGACGGCCGTCTTCGGCGGCATCGTACATGTACCCCACCTGGAGGGGAACAAAACCGCCATCGGAAGCGCGCACCATCCCCGGTGAGCCGTGATTTTGAGGCCAGGATCCTGCCATGTCGTCCTGGGCAGTCCCGCCCAGACCTCGCGGTCCGATGTCGCTGTCCGAAAAGAACCCGATGTAGACATTCTCGACATCGGTTACGCCGATATTGTTGATGGTGTAGTCGAACCCGACGAAGTCGTCCACCTGGTCGTTTTCCCACTGGAAGGAGGTCTGGATTATCTCCAGGTTGATCGGGGTATGGTCCGGAAAATTTTCGATGGCCAGCCGTGTGTTGTCGTAATTCGTCAGGACGAACATCTGATTGCCGATCTGGCCGAAGTCCTCGTCGATCCTGCCGTCCAGGTCGTCATCCTTGCCGTTGAGGATCTCTTCGTCCACCGAACCGTCGTCATCGTCGTCGGGATCGGGCTGGGGATCCCGTCTGCCTCTGGCCTCGGCAAAACCTGAGGGTCGAATAACCTTGGTCCCGATCGCCTCATAGATCGTGGCATCCAGATCATCCCTGGGTGCGAACTCATTGATTCCTGCATTGCCCCCGGTCGAACAGAGGCGTTCCCCCAGCACGATTCCGCCGACCCACAGGCCTGAAGAATACAGGTATTCGTGGCCGGAGCCCGCAGGCCACTGGCAGGAGGGGGCATCGGACCAGGGACTCGGATTGGAATAGCCGGACCCGATCAGACCAAAATTGGTGATGTTGATCTGGACTTCCCCCACGTTCATGACGAAGGAACCGTCCGTAACGAAGATCCCGTGCGGATTGTAGCCCATCTCCAGGAATCCGTTTGGGGTCTCCACCCACCCCCGGGCTGGCACCGGAACGATGACCATCAACAAGAAGCAGCACAGCGGGCCGTACCATCGCACCGTCGCCCGAACACATCTCGAATGTCTTGGAATGTTACTGGACATGCCCGTCCTTTCCAAACCGGAGCCGCCATCGCGGCCCGATAGATATGCCCCTCTTCAAAAAGGAATGCCCCTGGTTGGAAAGGTGGAGTTCCCCCGATTTCGTGGATGACCCAAGACCCTGGTCTTCATCGAATCTGCATTGAGTATCAGCAAATTATCATTAACGACGGCATGAAGTTAGAGTTTTGAAACCACACGGTCAAGACCCCCGGAAAACCCAAGGTTGAACAGCCTTGGGACCAACGATTACATCATCGGTTTCTGACCACCGCCTCGACGATCACCTGGATTCCCAGGGCCAGGCCAAACGTGCAGACGATGGCCGCCCCGGTGGGCAGATCCAGCACGTAACTCAGTGCCGACCCCACGATGACCACCGCCGTTCCCATCCCCACCACCCATAAGAACTGCCCCTTCAAGGTGGAAAAAAGACGCAGGGCCATCACCGAAGGAACCACCAGCAGGCTGAACACGAGCAACACACCGGCCACCTGCACGCTGGATGTGACCACCATTCCGAGCACCATGTAGAACACGAAGTCCCAGCGGCCCAGATGCATCCCGTCCCGGCGGGCCTGTTCCGGATCCTCGGAAATTCGCAACAACGGTTTGTGGCAGAAGTACAGGACCACCCCCAGGACGCTGTACAGAACGGCGGTCTTGATCACGATGGCCCAGCTGACCCACAGAATCGATCCCACCAGAAGATGGCGGATCTCTTCTCCCCCGTGCGGCACCGTGGTCAGCACCAGGATCATCGCCGCACTGAACACGACGTAGATGATGCCGATGTAGGCCTCCTGGGGAATCCGCGAATTCCCGCCCCTGGTCATCGACAGCAAAAGAGCGCCCAGGAAGGTGGCGATCAAACCCACCAGGTAGGCGCTGTCGGTGCCCACTTTCGCGCCGAACAGCATGGCGATCGCCACCCCGAAGGCGGCGATCTGGGCCAGGGCGATGTCCACGAAAATCACCCCGCGCTTGACCACGTGGGAACCGAGATACCCGTGCATGGCAACCAGCACCAGGGAGATGGCCACGGGGGCGGCCATCATTTCCAGGAATCCGGTCATGAGCCTCCCTCCGCGCCGGTCTCCTCGGCGGTCTCTTCGGCGGTCTCGAGCTTTCCGCAAATCACCTCGAACATGTCAAGGTACCCGGCAGCTTCCTCGGTGGCGTAGGTCGAACCAGGCAACACCACCAGTGCCGAACCGGTTTTTTCGGCGACCCGGCCCGCCGCCTCGATGTGGTCCCAGGTTGCCGCGATCACCAGAACCGGCCCCTGTAGGCGCCCGAGTTCGATCAAACCCTCGACATGGCGAGGCGCCGGAGAAATCCCGGGCCGGTTCTCGATGACGCCGAGAATTTCCAACCCCAGCCATTCGACCAGATACTCCCAGTGCTGGTGATAGACGATGACTTTTTTGACGGCCAGGCTGTCCACCTGGGCCTCCCAGTCCTCCATGCGGGATTCGATTTCCCTGGCCAGATGCTCCGCACGACTCCGGTAGCGGTCGGCGGCGGCGGGATCGATCCGGGCCAGACGATCGGCCATCAGCCGGCCGACCGCGATGCCCTTGCGGGGATCAAGCAGGTAATGAGGATTGCCAAGTGGATGGATGTCCCCTTGGGACCGGTCCACCTCCCCCACCGGCACCTCCAGGATTTCCCCCTCGCCGAGCGCCAGGGCGCAGTTCAGTTCGCCCTGTTGACCGGGTCGGATCCGGGGATTGCGGGCGGCGTCCAGCAGCAGCGGCAGCCAGCCGATTTCCAGTTCGAGCCCGTTGTAGACCAGCAGGTCGGCCTTCTTCAGCTTGCGCGCCAGGGAGGGTTTGGCGGGCAGGAAATGGGGATCGCGATGGCCCTTACATAAAAAGGACACCTCCACGTCATCCCCCCCGACCTGCTCGGCGATCCAGGCCAGATCCGCCAGCGTGGCCACCACCTTGACCTTGGCCACCGCCTGCCCGGACACGGTCAGGGACAGGACAATCAATGCGGCAAAAACACACATCCGGACCGTGGCAGCACGACCCGCTGATCTATTGCTGTTGATGTTCAGCATGTCGTTCCTCCTCAATACAAATGGGCCGGATGCGACCCGATGGTGAAGTTGGCCTGGACGATGAACCGCAGATCATCCTCCATGGTCACCTTGTCCTGGTAGTAGACCATTTCGGCCCGCAGCGAGCTGAATTCGCTGGGCACGAAGGTAAAGTTGACCTTGTATTCCCTCAGATCGCCTTCCAACCCGTGGTCGTGATCCTCGTGACCGGGCACTTCTTCATGATGGTCGAGCCCGGCGTCCGCCTGACCGGCGGCGAGCCCCGCCCACCAGTTGCGGTGGAAGCGGTACTGGACCAGACCGTACCAGCCCCAGGGATCGCCCTCGCCCTCCTCGTAATCGGGCAATACGGCTTCGACCGTCATGTGCAGGGCCGGCCCGCGTGTCCGGGCCGAGGATACCCACTTCCAGGTGAGGTCCGCCCCGTACATGTCCACCGACTTGTTTTCACCGGGATGGCGGGCATCGGGACCGTGCAGGTACGACCCGCTCAGCTCGAGAGTCGAGTCCTCGGTCATGTCCCAGAGATTGGTCAGGCGTCCGCCGCCCACCAGGTTCTTGTTGTGGGCATCGAACGGCATGGTATCACCGTTGACTCCGTAGATGCGGAAATCGGCGTACCATGGCACCGGCACGGTGACCGTTCCCAACGCACCGGTGTCCGAGAAGATGTGGTCCCCGATGAACGCGGCGATCACCACCGGAGCATCGGAAAAGGGAAACTGGTGCATGTGCAGCGGAGCGTGCTTGCCGAAAGGCAGGGCGAATTTCCCGACCCGCAGACCCAGACCGCCGGGCAGGGATTGACCATCGATATAACCCTCTTCGACATGGACCACCATTCCTTCGTCGTGGCCGTCCTCTTCCCCGTCGTGGGCGTGCGCCGGATGCATGCCGATGTTGAAGTTGGCCTTCCAGAAGGGATCCACCACCGAGATGAACTGGAGTTCCACGCCGTCGAGCTTGAATCCGTTCAGATCACCGGTGGGATTTTCCCGGGATGTCTGCCCACGGATCAGGCCGTTTACGCTGATGGCGGGATTCATGGACCGGGATGCCCCGGTCAGTGTGCTCGACTGGGCGCTGGCCAGCGCAGGCAGTCCTGACAGGATCATCAGTAAAAACAGGGTTCGAGCCGGAACGAGCATGACAGCCTCCGTCTTGATGGGGTTCCGTGCCTGTTGAGTCAGGGAAACCGGATATCAGACAGAGGCGGTCGGGGGTCCGCGGGCGACCGGAACCAGGAGGATGGAATCGGCGGGAGCTTCCGTTTCTTCCAGGGACAGGACGACAACGGTCCGCACGGGATCCAGATCCAGGATGGCGGGAGTCTCGGCAACAAAGGATGAATTGAGGAGACAGAGGCGGCAGTCATCGAAATGACCGACCTCATGGAGATGGGAAGCGCCGTGTACGGCCAGGCCGATCTGGACAGTCAGCAGCAGAACCGCGGCCGACCCTGCGAATATTCGCCAGTACCGGTTGCGGCGGCGGGATTCCAGACCTGCCAATCCCTCTTTTATCATATTGCCTATCTTAGCAGTAACCGATCCTGGGGTCAATTCCGGAAGGCCGTCCTCCACCATCAATAGTCGAAGTGGAAGCGGTACCTTAAGTGATTGCCCCGCAACCTATCACGTTTATCCATGCGAATAAGTTCCCCCGAGGGGACTTATTATGTTAAGTAGAAGAGAAAATCAACAGTCGGCCCACGCACAGCAATCACAGCAGGTCCCTCAACCTGTTCAGGCTATCCGGGCTGCCCATGGCCAGAAAAACATCCTCGCCCTTGAAAACGTACTGCGCGCCCGGCGCCCCGTCTGTCACTTCCTGATCTCCGCTGCGGCCACTCTTGACCAGAAGCACCGTGATCCCGAAGCTGTTGCGCAGGTCCAGTTCGGCACAACTTTGACCGATGAACGAGGAAGGAACGGCAATCTCGGCCAGACTCACCCCGGACACACCCGGCATGGGTGCAAAACGTCCGGTCTCCTGAAGTGAGGTGGCCATACTCGAGGCCATCTCCCGTTTGAACATCTCGGCGTTGTAACGATCGATGACGTCTTCGGCCAGGATCGCGCCGATCAGTTTCCCCTGATCCACCACCGGCACCTCGTAGCGATACCGGCCCAACTGCCGCATCACCGAGTCCAGCCCGTCGCCGGGTGCGACCATGGGATAGTTGGCGGTATGCATGATGTCGTGCGCGATCACCGCATGGCTGATGCTGCCCGGAACGCTGATGAATGGCCGCAGATCGTCAAAGGTGATGATGCCCAGCAGGGAATCCTCTCCATCAACAACAAAAATGGAGTTGTACCTGTTGTCCAGGAACTGGGTAATCAGCTCGATCAGGGGAGTCCCCGGAGGGGTCCTGCCGCCGGGATCCCGCATGACCTCCCGGACCTGGAGGTGGCTCAGGACATCGAGGGTTCGTCCCTTGTGGATATCCAGACCTCGTCGCAGCAACTTCATGGTGTAGATCGAGGCATGGTTCAGATTCGAGGCCAGGACCGTGGCGATGACGCAGGAAATCATCAGCGGCAGGATGATCTTGTAGTCGTTGGTCAGCTCGAAAATGATCATCAGCGCCGTCAACGGCGCGTGGGTTGTGGCCGCGACCACCGCCCCGGCCCCCACCAGGGCGTAGGCTCCCGAAGACGAGGTCGCGGTCGGCCACAGGGTGTGCACCGCAATTCCCAACGCTCCACCGGTCATGGCCCCGATCATCAGGGAAGGCGCAAAGATACCGCCGGATCCCCCCGACCCGATGGTCACCGCAACCGCTATGATCTTGACCACCGCGAGCATCAGCAGGGTTTGCCAGATCAGATCCTCGTGCAGTGCCATTTCGATGGCCTCGTAACCCACACCCAGGATCTCGGGAAAACGCAGGGCCATCACGCCGATCAGGATCCCGCCGAAAGCAGTCCGCACCGGCAGCGGAATCACGGCCAGCGGACCGTCGAACAGATCCTCGGCCGAGTACAAGACCTTGATGAAAAGAAGGGCCATTAGCCCAGAGACCAGACCCAGGACCGCGTAGATCACCAGTTCCCAGGGGCTTACAAGGGAGTAGGCCGGAACCATGAAGGCGGGCAGGTCTCCGAAGAAGTGGTGGCTGACGACAGTGGCGGCGACCGAGGAAATCACGATCGGCGTCAACTGTGAGGGCGCGAAATCACCGAGAATGACCTCGGCAGCGAACAGGGCCCCGGCAATGGGAGCATTGAAGGTGGCGGCGATTCCCGCGGCCGCCCCGCAGCCGACCAGGGTGCGCAGCCTGCGCTCGCCCAGGTTCAGCAGCTGGCCGATGCTCGACCCCAGGGCCGAGCCGATCTGCACGATGGGCCCTTCCCGCCCCACCGAGCCTCCGGAGCCGATGCAGATTCCCGAGGCCACGAGCTTGGCCGCCACGACCCGCGCGCGAATCCTGCCGCCGCGCAGCGAAACAGCCTCCATCACTTCGGGCACCCCGTGTCCCTTGGCTTCCCGGGCAAAGAAGTGGACGATCAGCCCCACCAGCAGCCCCCCGGCCGCCGGTATGAGAATCAACTGCCAGGGAGGATGGGCACGCACGCCATCCAGAGTGAATTCCGGCATGCGCCAGAACTGGACCTGCACCAGGTGGATGAACTTGCGAAAGCCCACCGCACACAGCCCGCCCAGCAATCCCACCACGACTGCCAGCAGGATCATCATCGTGTGGTAGGACTGCAGGAATCGGAAGCGAAGCCATAGCAGGCTCGGGTGCTGGCGGAGTATCATGGGACTAGG